>WHSS01000247.1 GCA_009379975.1 Actinophytocola sp. | reverse complement strand
GGGCTGCGCTCCGCCGTGCCGCTTGAGCTCCGGCGCCTCCCACCGTCGCCGCCGATCGGGTGCGCGGCAAGCCCCCTTCGAGTCGCCTGTGGACAACTGGGGGTCTGTGGATAACTCACTGGGCCGGTGGCGTGAGCCCGTGAAAGGTCGTCCTGTTCCCACGTTTTCCCAGAAAACGTCGATCGAGGACGTCCCTCGCGCGGCAGCTGCGGGTCGACTGTAAAGACTGGGACGATCGAGATGACGATGCCTAACTGAACACACCCGCCCCTATCGAAAGAAAGCACCATGCGCACAGTCCGCGCCTTCGTTCTCGTTGCCGCTGTTCTGGTCTCGTCCGTCAGCTGTGGACATGACGAGCCGCCACCGTCGCCGCAGGTCGATGAGAGCGAGTTCCGGGACGCAGTGGACGAGGTGCTCGGTCACCCGGTTGAGGACTGGGAAGAGGTGATGAAGCTTTCGAGATGAGGAGGTTGGTGGTGCAGTAGGTGTGCCCGGAGCGCATGGACGAGGTCGCCGATTACGAACAAGGCAACTGATAGGGGTCATTCCATGAACGAAAACGAGGGCGCACTCGGCCAAGCAGCCAGAGTCCTGCACGGGCCAGGACCACGCAATCATGCGGGCGGTGGATTGGGAGCGGCTGAGTTAACCCGTGACGCCGGGACTGCTCCACAAAGGGTCCGCCCCACCCGTAGGTGAGGGCCGGAACGGTAGCGTCGTCCCATGGCAGCAGGGAGCGGTGGGACAGAAGCGACGCGGTGGACCATCCACGGCGAGCGGGTGGTCGACGAGTCGCGGCGATTGCGCTTGAGCATCGCATCCGTCGAACTCCCGGATGGCGTTCAGTTCGAGCAGTACGTACTTCGGATGCCGAAGGCCGCCATGATGGTCGTGCTCGATGAGCAGGATCGCGTACTGATGATGTGGCGGCACAGGTTCATCATCGACCGCTGGGTCTGGGAACTGCCGGGTGGCTACGTCGACCCCGATGAAGATCCTGCGATCACAGCCGTCCGTGAAGTGGAAGAGGAGACCGGCTGGCGGCCCCGCAACGTCGAGCCGCTGCTGTCGATGCAACCGACCGTGGGGAGCGCGGACGCCGAGAATCTGTTGTTCCTCGCGCACCGCGCGGACTACGTCGGCGAGCCGCAGGACATCAATGAGGCAGAGCGGGTCGAGTGGGTGCCGTTGGGCTCGGTGCGTGACCGCATCGCGAAGGGCGAGATCGTCGGAGCGGCTTCGCAGGTGGGGCTACTCCACGTGCTCGCCTTCCGACGAGAGTGACCGTCAAGCGCTCGGTGTCGGCAGTCCAGCCTCGGCCATCTGCTGGTAAAGCGACCGGACGTCGCCCGTCGCCCGGAAGGACTTCAACCTGCGACCCACATCGGAGATGTAGGCGGCGCAACGCACTGACCGAACTGATTCGGTCATACGCACCGCCCGGGCAGCGGTGGCGCACGCTTCCTCGACGCGGCGTTGGCCAGCGAGGGTGGACGCCAACAGCGCTGTGTTGAACAGCCGACCGCGTTCGTAGCCCTCGCTCATCTCCAGCGACCGGCGTGCGAATACTTCCGCCTCGGGATACATGCCCAGGTCACGAAACGCGTGTGCGAACTTCGCGGACAGGTAGGCGTTGTCGAAGTAGCTCAGCCATTGCGGTGTCGTGCTCGTGTCGGTCGCGTTGAACGCGCGCTCCGCTTCGGTCAGGGCCCGGAGGCACGCTGACTTGTCGCCTTGGAGTGCGAGCCCATGGGCTTCCATTACCGCCCCCTCAGATTGCAGGGCTGGCACGCCAGATCGCGCCGCGGCCTGACGGGCCGCCATCGCAAGGTCGACGGCTGCCTCGGGCGCACCGTGATACGCGGCGTGATGGCTCATTCCGGCGAACATTTCGCTTACCAGCGCATCGTCGCCGGCTTCCTGACAAAGCCGTAGTGCTTGCCGCAGGTGGCGGCGTCCGAGATCGGGTTGGCCAACGTCGTAGGACATCCATCCGGCGAGTTGGTGCATTTCGGCGGCGGCGGTGAGTAAGGATCGAGCCGTTAGGTCGTCGACCCTCGTTTCCTTGAGCCGAGGTTCCACGAGGGAAGTGAGATACGAGGTAACTACCGATCGGCTGTGTCCGCCGCCAAAGCGGTTGTCCAGACGTCGGAACCGCTGGGTCATCTCGCGGATCTCGACGTCCGGTCGAGCTGTCGCGCGCTCTCGCTCGGACATGGCTCGAACCGGACTTCCTTGCAGCAAGGTCGATCCGACCATCACTGCACTCGCGCCCGCCGACTTGAGGAGCTGCCTCCGCTGCACATCGTCTCCTTCAACCTGAGTTTGCGGTCGCAGCGCGGATTCACTCTCGGACGGCGCGTATGTGTCGGATGGTTGCCTGGAGAGGGTGAACCACAGTCGGCGTTGCGGAACGCCGAGTGCCTGCGCCCACCGATCGAGCTTTTCAAGATCGTGTACAGGCGTCTTGGCCCGTTCGATCCTGCTGACTTGTCCTTGCGTGAGACCGAGCCAGTGGCCAAGGTCAGCCTGTGTGATCTCAGGTTCATGGGCGCTGCGGTATGCCCGGAGAAAACGTCCGAAGTGCCGCGCTGCCAAAGCTTCTCGGATCTCATTGCTGTCCCAGAATGCCTTCGGCACCCGTGGCGGAGTACCGATGTCGCTGGCAGTCCGTCGAGCACAAGGCCCGCACTCAGCTGACCGGTTGTCGGTGGCCAAGAGGGCACCGCATCGGCATATGCGTCGCTGCTCACTCATTGCCATCCAAGACTCCCGCGTTCCGGCCACGGCAAGCATAGGCCAACCGGAACCTCGCTGAAGTGCAAATATGCGCGGGATACATATCCGCACGTCACGTATGCACGCGGCTCGTTTTCCTCGAACCGAAACCCGGGAATCGTCACGGTCACTCGATAAACGGGAGAGCAGATCTATGACGTCGGAATCGGCAGTGTTGATCATCATCGCGACCGTGGGAGTCCTGAGCTGGTATGCGGCCGTGCGTGATGTCGTACGCGACCTGCGGGGGCGGTCATGAGCTGGATAAGCGGGTCAATGTCGCTGCCATCGAGGGACTACACGGCCCTGGTCAACCCGGACCTCGACGACGAGGCCGTCGACGATGACGAGACCGAGGACGCCGCCGATGAGACCAAGTTCGAGCGGATGCGTGTCGTCATGAACATGGCCGCGGAGCTCCCATCCGCCCAGCGCGGGCGGTATCAGCCGTGACCAACCCCGCGCAGCGTGCCTCGTCTCCGACCTGGCCTCCGTCTCCGAGGCGGGCGGCGTGATCGAGCGCGACCGCGAACTGCTCGCCCGCATCTCAAGGGTGAACTCGACGCTAGGTTCGGCGGTCGTCGAACTGCTGAACAACCTTGAAGATGGTGTCCTGCCCGCAAAGCACTTACGCGCGATCGGCGCGTGCCTCGCCCAGATGTCGAGAGACGTCATCGCCCGTGCCGACGACATCGATGGCCGCATTCCTGATCGACCACCTCCCCAGGTGATCGACGGAACCGTCCTCTAGCTCCCGGTCGGTGCGAGCGGGCCCCGAACTGTACGCGCCGACCGGGCTCCAGCCTCGCACCCCATCAGGGATGTCGAGAGGGAAAAATCGAGGGAGTTCACATGACCGCAGTACTCACCAAGCCTGAATCCTTGACCGAGGTGACAGGGCGTTCCGTGATCTCAGAGGAGCTGTTCAGCCGCTTGATCCGCCACCTCATGCGGGACGAGGGCATCGACCGAGGACGCGCTGAGCGGATCATCGACCAGGCCGTGGCGTTCGTCGTCACGTCGGGCAAATACCCGCACGCGTTCCTGCGCCCGAGTAAGCAGGTTGACACCGGCTGGCACACGATGATTCTGCACACGCTGGACTACCGTCAGTTCTGCGTCAACGTCGTGGGCCGATTCGTCGACCACATCCCGACCGAGGACGAGGGCGACAACAACGGCAGCAAGCACACCGAGCGGACGGTGGCTGCCATGCAGGAGGTCGGCTTCTACGTCGATCCGGAGCTGTGGGATGGCGCCGCCAACTGCGGCGAGACTGGCTGCGGTGCTGGACGTCCGCCGCGGTAGGAGGAGATCGTGATGCCGCGTCGCCAATGGGACGAGGTCCCTGCGAGCGTGCGGAGCGAGGTTGACCGACGGTGCGGGACGGTCCAGTCCGCCGATCCCGCACCGTCAGGTGCCAACTGTTCCATCGCGCACACCCTGCACCTCAACAACGGCGAACGGGTGTTCTGTAAAGGTATAGAGCTGGAGCAGGCCGGGCCGTGGACGCGGGACATGTTCGAGCGGGAGTCACACACGCAAGCGCTGCCGTCGGAGCTTGCGCCTCGGCTGCTGTGGCAGTTCCAGCTGGATGGCTGGCGGCTGCTCGGGTTCGAGCATGTCGCTGGCGAGCCCGCTAACTTCTCGCCCCGCTCCCCGCACCTATCGCGGGTGGCAGCAATGGTGTCGATGATGGCGCAGCAGCTGGACCCGTCTCCGATTGCCGAAGTGCAGACGTTCGGTCATCGGCTCGCCCAACTCCAGATCTGGCGCCGCTACCGCGATGACCTGCCCGAAGACTTACCACAGTGGGCGGCCAGCAATGTGGAAACGCTGGCCTCGTTGGAGGCAATCGCGCCGCACATGATCGCGGGCGGGGCCCTGCTGCACACCGACTTGAACGCGGGGAACTGGCTGATCCGTCCAGGTGCGGCGCGGATCATCGACTGGTCCTGGTACTGCACAGGCGCAGCATGGGTGGAACGGGAACTGCTGGGACCACGCCTCGTAGCCGCCGGGCACTCGCCAGCCGCTGCGGCCAGATGGATCGACTCGATCGCGACTGGCGAACACCCATCGGACAAGGCACGAGCCGCGTTGGCGGCAGCGATCGCAGGGATCTGGACTCACCGCAACCGCCAAGGGGGGTTCAGGACTGATCTTGCAGAAGCTGCGCTTGGTTGGGCGCGTCACCTCGGACAGCATCGCCGCGAGTGGCCCACATAAGATCAAGAGCGAGATCGGATCTGGCGTGACCTCATCAACACAGGGGGCGATCCGCAACCGGCCATTGCCACGTGCCAACGGCCGACCCGCTACTTCTATGCTTGCGCCATGTCCGACGCAGCGTCATCGCCGACGGGGGCCCGGGTCGCGGCGTTCTTCGACCTCGACAAGACGATCATCGCATCGTCGAGCGCGCTCGCGTTCAGCCGGCCGCTGCTCAGGCACGGACTGATCAACCGCAGGGCCGCCCTGAAGAGTGCCTACGCGCAGCTGATGTTCTCGATCTCGGGCGCGGACGAAGGGCAAACCGAACGGCTCCGCTCGCAGGTCTCCGCGCTGTGTACCGGCTGGGACGTGGCGCAGGTCAGCTCCATCGTCAACGAGACGCTGCACGACGTCGTCGATCCGCTGGTCTACGCCGAGGCCGCCGAACTGATCGCCGCCCACAAGGCGGATCAGCACGACGTGATCGTGCTCTCCGCCACCGGCGAGGAGGTCGTCGCCCCCATCGCGGCGATGCTCGGCGCCGACATCAGCATCGCGACCAGGATGGAGATCGTCGACGGGCGCTACTCGGGCGAGGTGCAGTTCTACTGCTACGGGGAGGAGAAGGCGAAGTCGGCCCGCAGGCTGGCGGAGGAGCACGGCTACGACCTCACGCGCAGCTACGCGTACACGGACTCCAGCACCGATGTCCCGCTCCTGGAGGCCGTCGGCTTGCCCTTCGCGGTGAACCCCGACAAGCCGCTACGGAAACTGGCCACGGAACGGGGCTGGCCGATTCTCAACTTCTCGAAGCCGGTGTCCTTGCGGACCAGGATCCCGAGCCCGACCGCGAAGACGCTCGCGCTCGGCGTCGGAGTCGGGGCCCTCGCCGCGGCGGGAGCGACCTGGTACGGCATCAAGCATCGGCGGCGAGCAGAGGGTAACGGGCAATAACGAGCAATAACGGGCACAGCGGCAGCGGCAGCCTGAGCGAACGTGACACCGAGTCAATAGGCGCGGCCGGACGCCATACTCGCACCGCGCCGACCGGCGGCAGCGCGCACTCGAACCCAGGACTGGAATGCCCCCAGAACAGCGCCCTGAACAGCGCTTTTCTAACACACCGACCGAGAATCCTAGTCTCATCCCTGGCACAAGTCACTAGCTTGCGACGTCTTGACCGGTGCACCCATTCGCGGCCTTGAAGTGGCGGCCGTCACTGGGTAGAAAG
>WHSS01000117.1 GCA_009379975.1 Actinophytocola sp. | reverse complement strand
GGTCACCGGAGCCTGCACGGATCGCCCCCTTCCGCGTCACCAGCAACTCGACGCCGTCATAGGTCTCCTCGGAAAGGTAGTTGTGGTGGCACGAGATCACGTCGTCGAACCGCACTCCCGGCACGGTGTCGGCGAGCGCCTGCTTCACCAACGACACCATGATCGCTCTGTTACGCGCGGCGTAGTCCTGTGCCCAGGAGAGATCCCGCCGGTAGGCCGCCATCTCCGGGGTGCCCGCGACGAAGACGGCGAGATCCTTGTCGGGCAGATCCGCGTTGTGCGGCAACTTGCGGGCACTCGCCATATGCCGCTGCGCCAGCTGGTTGCCGATGCCGCGGGAACCGGAATGCGGCATCAGCCACACCCGGCCCTCGTCCGGCCCACCCTGTTCCAGGCACACCTCGATGAAGTGGTTCCCGCCGCCGAGGCTGCCCAGCTGGGTGCGCGCCTTGTGCCAGAGGTCCTGCACGCCGGGGTGCAGTTCGCGGAAAGCCCGCCAGAACTCGTCCCAGCCGCCGACCCCGTGCACCCGGGCGGGATCGACCGGCGCCCGATGCGCGGCGAAGCCGACCGGCACGGCGTCCTCGATCCGGCGGCGTAGCGCGGCGAGGTCGTCGGGAAGATCCTCGGCGCGCAGCGAACTGCGCACGGCGCTCATGCCGCAGCCGATGTCGACTCCGACGGCCGCCGGGGACACGGCGTCGCGCATGGCGATCACGCTGCCGACCGTCGCGCCCTTGCCGAGGTGCACATCCGGCATCACCGCGACGCCATGGACCCAGGGCAGGTTCGCGATGTTGCGCAACTGACGCATCGCCGCGTCCTCGACCGTGCTCGGCTCCGCCCACATCCGGATCGGCACGCGGGCCCCGCCCACTGCGGTGTGCATGATCTTCCTTTCCCTCGCGTTATCGCTGAGGTACCCACCCTTGCCCGAGTTGAGTCCGCGAAGCAACGTGTTTCGTGATCTTCACGAAAATAAGTTGTACGGATGTACCACAATGCGGTGTCATCCCAGGTATGTCCTTGCTGGCCTATCGTCGTGTTCTCGCGCTGCCTGGGGTACCCGCATCGCTGGTGCTCATGTTCGTCGCGCGCATACCGATGACGGCCATGGGCATCACGCTCACCCTGCACGTGGTCACCGAGCTCGGCCGCGGCTACGGCGCCGCCGGGTTGATCGGCACCATGACGACGGCGGGTACCGCGCTCGGCGCGCCGATGATCGGGCGGCTGATCGACCGGCACGGCTTGCGCCCGATCGTCGCCGTCTGCACGACAGTCTCCACCGCGTATTGGACCAGCGCGCCGCATCTGCCGTATCCGTTGCTGCTTGTCATCGCGCTGCCCGCGGGCCTGCTGGCGATTCCCGCGGGGGCGATCGGGCGGCAGGTGCTGACCGCGCTGGTTCCGGGTGAGCAGCGCCGCTCGGCGTTCTCACTGGACTCGATGTCCGTCGAGGTGTCGTTCATGATCGGCCCCGCCGCGGGCATCCTGCTGACGACGCAGGTGTCGAGCACCGTGGCGCTCACCGCAATCGGCCTCAGCTTCGGCAACGGTCGGCGTCGCGATGTGGTGGCTCAACCCCGCGGTCCGGACCCTCGACGAGGCGTCCGTACAGCCGACGGCACGTCCCGCGGTTCGTACCTGGCTGACGCCGCTGATGCTCAAGGCGTTGCTGGTCGCCGTTGGCGCGCTGTCCGTGCTGGTCGGCACCGAATTGGCGACGCTCGCGATGCTGCAGGAAGCGGGCGAGGTGGAGTTGACCAGCGTGGTGCTGGTGATCATGTGCGCGGCCTCCCTGCTGGGCGGCCTGGTGCACGGCGCCGTCCGGCGCTCGCTGTCACAGATGACGCTCATGGTGTTGCTGGCGGCGCTGACGCTGCCGGTCGGCCTCGCGGGTCACTCCTGGTGGCTGCTCGCGCTGGTGCTGATCCCGATGAACCTGGTGTGCGCGCCGACACTCGCGGCCACCTCGGAGTCGGTGAGCAAGCTGGCGCCCGCCAGGGTCCGAGGCGAAGCGATCGGCGTGCAGGACGCGGCGACCCGGTTCGGGCTGGCGCTGGGCGCACCGGTGGTCGGGTTCGTCATCGACCACTCGTCGGCGGCATGGGGGTTCGCGGCCTCCGGGCTCGGCGGCCTGTTGTTCGCCGCCGCCGCGTGGTGGGTCGGCAGGCGCGCCTGGGGTGCGGACCCGACGGATTCCGGCGTTCTCAAGGTTTGTGCAAGGTCTTCGCGCTAATTTCGGGCGCATGACGAATACCCAAGGCAGGAGTCTCCTGCCCACGATCATCGGCGGTGGACTGCTCATCGGCGGCATCCATCTCGCGACGCTGATCTTTGGCGGACGGGAGGACGCCACGGCCAGCCCCCAAGCCGGCAGCCGAGACCAAGGACCTGAGCGCGCTTTGCGACGACGAGCCGCGGTTCTACTCCAACACGGCCGCCTACACCCGGACCGGTCCCAGCCCGATCGTGGTCTTCGAGCCGGTCGGCCCCAACTTCCATCCGGTGTTTCTCACCGAAACCGAACTGACCAAAGCCAAACCGGAGATCTGGCAGCCCGATAAGGCTCGGCCGCAGGACGTCCAGCTCGTGGCGTGCGTGAGCAAGCCGGACGAGGGTGAGAAGGTCGGCAGTTGCACCTTCACCAGCAACACCTTCGACCTCCACCGCGGCGAGTACGAAGTGACCGTCTACGAGGCCAGGACCGGAAAGGAAGTCGCAGAGCTCGAGGTAAGGGGCAAGGACTCAGGCGGTTGCCCATAGTCACGACCTACCGGGAAGGGTCCACTCCCGACCTCTATACCCCGATGGACTTGGACAGCCTGCAGGGCGCCCTGGCACCGCACGTGGGTGACTGAAGCGCGGACACGTGTGACTGGAGCGCGGACACGCGCGGGCGTTACGCCAGCAGCTCAGCGATCTGCACGGTGTTGAGCGCGGCACCCTTGCGCAAATTGTCGCCCGTGACGAACAGCGCCAGCCCTCGGCCGCCCTCGACACCGGGATCCTGGCGGATACGCCCGACGAAGCTCGGGTCCTGGCCGGCGGCCTGCAGCGGCGTCGGGATGTCGGACAGCTCCACACCTGGCGCCGAGGACAGCAGCTCCGTCGCGCGAGCGACGGACAGCGGCCGCGCGAACTCGGCGTTGATCGACAGCGCGTGCCCGGTGAACACCGGCACCCGCACACAGGTGCCGGACACCAGCAGCTCGGGGATGTCGAGGATCTTGCGGCTCTCGTTGCGGAGCTTCTGCTCCTCGTCGGTCTCGAAGGACTCGTCGGCCACGATCGACCCTGCCATCGGCAGCACGTTGAACGCGATCGGCCGCAGGTACTTCTCCGGCGTGCCGAGCTCGACGGCGGACCCGTCGTGGGTCAGCTCGGCGGCCCGGTCACCGGCCGCACGAAGCTGACCGGCCAGCTCGTCGACGCCCGCCAGCCCGCTGCCGGAAACCGCCTGATAGGTGCTGGCGACCAGTCGCCGGAGCTCCGCTTCGTCGTGCAGCACCTTGAGCACCGGCATCGCGGCCATCGTGGTGCAGTTGGGGTTGGCGATGATGCCCTTGCGCGCATCCTTGACCGCACCCGGGTTGACCTCGCTGACCACTAGCGGCACATCGGGGTCGAGCCGCCACGCCGAGGAGTTGTCGATCACGGTCACGCCCGCCTCGGCGAAGCGCGGGGCCTGCGCCTTCGACGTCGCGCCACCCGCGGAGAACAGCGCGATGTCGAGCTCTGCGGGGTCCGCCGTCGCGGTGTCCTCGACGACGACCTCCTGGCCGCGCCAGGGCAGCTTCGTCCCCGCCGACCGCGACGACGCGAAGAACCTGATCTCGTCGACCGGGAAATCCCGCTCGTCGAGCAACCTGCGCATGACGGCGCCGACCTGCCCGGTCGCACCCACAATTCCGATCCGCATCAGCGACCACTCCCCGCATAGACGACGGCTTCCTCGTCGCCACCGAGACCGAACGCGTCGTGCACCGCCCGCACCGCTTCCTCGACGTCGGTGTCGCGGATCAGCACCGAGATCCGGATCTCGGACGTATTGATCATTTCGATGTTGATGCCCGCCTCGGCGAGCGATTCGCAGAACTTCGCGGTGACACCGGGGTGCGAGCGCATACCCGCGCCGACCAGCGAGACCTTACCGACGTGGTCGTCGTAGAGCACCGCGTCGAAACCGGCGTCGTCCTTGATCCGCTCCAGCGCCGCCACGGCCTTCGGCCCGTTGTCGATCGACAACGTGAAGGTGATGTCGGTGACGCCGGACGAGGTGCGCGAGACGTTCTGCAGCACCATGTCGATGTCGATGTTCGCGTCGGCGACGGCCCGGAAGATGCGCGCGGCGGCGCCCTTGTAGTCGGGCACGTCGGTGACGGTGATCTTGGCTTCTGACTTGTCGTGCGATACGCCGGTGATCAGCGCCTGTTCCACGGGAATCTCCTCGATCGATCCGGCCACCAGGGTGCCCGGTTTGGTGCTGTAGGACGAGCGGACGCGCAGCGGGACGCCGTAGCGCCGGGCGTACTCGACCGAACGCAGGTGCAGGATCTTCGACCCGGTCGCGGCGAGTTCCAGCATCTCCTCGTACGGCACCGAGTCCAGCTTGCGCGCGTCCGGCACGATGCGCGGATCCGCGGTGTAGACGCCGTCCACGTCGGAGTAGATCTCACACTCGTTGGCATCCAGCGCCGCCGCGAGCGCGACGGCCGTCATGTCCGAACCGCCCCTGCCGAGCGTGGTGATGTCCTTGGTGTCCTGGGCGACCCCCTGGAAGCCGGCCACCAGCGCGACGTAACCCTGCTCCAGGGCCTCGGTGACCCGCACCGGTGACACGTCCAAGATGCGGGCATTACCGTGCGCGGCGGTCGTCGAGATACCAGCCTGCGATCCCGTGAACGACCACGCCTCGGCGCCGAGCGCGCTGATGGCCATCGCGACCAGGGCGTTCGAGATGCGCTCGCCCGCGGTCAGCAGCATGTCCATCTCGCGCTCCGGCGGCGCCGGGTTGATCTGGTCGGCGAGGTCGAGCAGCTCGTCGGTGGTGTCACCCATCGCCGAGCAGACAACGACGACGTCGTTGCCCGCCTTCTTCGTCTCCATGATCCGCTCGGCTACGCGCTTGATACGTTCCGCGCTCTCCAACGACGATCCGCCGTACTTCTGGACTACGAGCGCCACGGCGCGCCAACCTCCTCTGCGGGAGAGCCCGGCCCCAACTGGTCTCGGGGCGGACACCGTCCCGCTTTAGTTCTGCTCAGGGTACCGGGCGGGCTTACACACTCGGGTGGTTGATGTGGCGCCAGCCACTCCGGGGCGTGACGATGCCTGGTCGATGTCCTGCCAATACCGCGTCAAACGGGCTAGTCTGGGGCGCAGCCGACACCGATATGACGGGCAGGAGGGTCCTTCGCAGTGAGTTCCACCGACACTGCCGTCGAACCCCTCGTCAAAGCCCGGGTACCCGACTTCGTCGGCAAAGAGCCCGAAGTGACCGTCGGCGCCCGGCGGACCCGGCACCTGCTCATCGCGCTGGCTCCCGCCGCGGTCTACCTCATCGTGCGCCACATCGGGCTGCTCATCCTGGTGCTGCTGGCGGGCCCGAACGGCACGACCGCTCGCGACGCCTTGAAGCTCTGGGACGGCCAGTGGTACCTCGGCATCGCGGCAGGCGGCTACAGCGGCACCCCGATGTCACTGCTGGACGCGTATGGCGATCACCGCCCGGAAACCCCGCTGGCCTTCTTCCCCGGCTACCCGACACTCGTCGGCAATTTGTCGGATGTCACCGGCCTGTCGATCGAAGCCGCGGCCTTCCTGGTCACCATCGCCTTCGGGGTGCTGGCCGCCTACGCACTGGTCCGCATCGGCACGCTGGTCCGCGGCGGATCACGACTGACCGGGCTGATCCTGGTCGCGCTGTTCGCGGCTTCGCCGATGGGCGTGGTGCTGTCCATGACCTACTCCGAGGCGATGTTCTGCGCGCTCGCCGCCTGGACGCTCGTCTTCGTACTCCGCAAGCAGTGGCTGCCGGCGGGCCTGGTTTGTGCGGCGGCCGGGCTGGTACGGCCCACCGCGCTGGCCCTTGTCCTCGCGGTTTGCCTCGCGGCGCTGGTCTGCGCGGTGCACGTCCGGCGCGACGGCCCGCGCGCCATGGCCACCCCGCTGCTCGCCCTGCTGATCGCACCCATCGGCCTGCTCGGCTACCTCTGGTGGGCGGGCGCCAAGATCAGGCCGGATGAGGGCCTGTTCGCGCAGCTCGGCGGCTGGAGCGAACTCCAGGAACGGGGCTGGGACTCCAAGTTCGACGGCGGCGAGGCGGCGCTGCGCTTCACCGGCCAGGCGATCACGCATTCGGCATCGGTGCACGACCTCGTCACCGTTGCCGTACTCGGCGCGGCGGTGGTCCTGCTGTTCATCGCCGCCGCGCAGCGGATCGAGTGGCCCCTGCTCGTTTACGCCTTCGGCGTGCTCGCCATGGACCTCGGCTCGAACGGGCTGATGAATTCGAAAGCGCGGCTCCTGCTGCCTGCCTTCGTGTTGCTGCTGCCTATCGCGCTGGGGCTGGCCAAACGCAAGCCCGGGACGACGATGCTGATCCTGGGCGTCATCGCGCTCGTCAGCGGCTGGTTCGGCGCCCACGCGCTGGTCATCTGGAAGTACGCGATTTGAGCGCGCCCCGGTCGGGATCTCCCCGTAAGCCCGCCGTGACCAGCACGCCCATCCATGAGCTGATCGCGGATCGGTGGAGCCCGCGCGCGTTCGACAGCACCGCGGAAGTCACCGGAGAGCAACTCCGCGCCATCCTCGAAGCCGCCCGCTGGGCGCCGTCGTTCGGCAACACCCAGCCGGCGCGCTACCTGGTCGGGCGCCGGGGCGAGCCGACCTTCGACCGGATCCTCGCCACCTTGACCGAGCGCAACCAGTCCTGGGCGCATCGAGCCGGGGTGCTGATGATCGGAGTGGCCGTGACCCGCAACGCGAAGGGTGACGTGCCCTTGGCGGAGTACGGTGTCGGCCTCGCGAGCGAGAACCTCGCGCTACAGGCCGTCGCGATCGGGCTCGCCGCGCACCAGATGGCGGGCTTCGACTCCGACGCCGCCCGGCGCGAGTTCGAGCTGCCGGCGGAGGTCGTCCCGATGATCGCGATCGCGGTCGGCGTGCCGGCCGACCCCGAGGTGCTCGGCGAGCCGCGCAAGATCGAACGCGAACTGGCGGAGCGTGAACGCATCCCGCTGGCGGAGGTCGCGCTGCGCGAGTGGGAGTCCCCGATGTTCTGACGGGTGGCTCGGCGTGCTGGCCGCCCGTGGTGTCGTGCGTGAAACACCTTGCATGGGCACGCTTCAGCACTCACGACCCACCTGGCTGAGGTCGTGAGTGATCAGGCGTGCCGGAGCAAGGACTTTCACGCACGACGACGATGGGGGCTCGCGCGCAGGTGGGTGTCAGGACAGCGGGCGGAATCCCACGCGCTCGGCGTCGTCGACGCTGGCGAACCACACTTCGGCGATCATCCGCGAGAACTGCGGGGAGTCTTCCGTGCAGTAGCGCAGCGCGGTGACGCTGGCCTTCACGTTGAACGCCGGGTCCGGCCGGTCCCCACCGGGCAGCGGCATCGCCGAACCGGGGCCGAACGGGCCGGGGTGAACCGGGCCCGCCGCGCCGGCCGCGCTGCGGGCGGGCGGTGGCCCCGCGTAGTCGTCGCCGCCGTGGGCGGCTTCGCCCTGTACCGGTTCGAACAGCGAACCAGAGCTGACGTCGCTCTGCTGCGGCGTACGGCGGGTGACCGACCGGATCGACGGCTGGATCGGCCGCGGCGGTGAGAAGCCACCCCGGATGCGGTTGCTGGCTCCGCGCCGACGCTTCGGCAGCCCGGTGACGGGGTCGATGCCCGACTCGCCGCGCGACTCGTCCTCGGCTTCGGCAGCGGCCTCCTCGGCGGGGGGCGCTTCATCCTCAGCCGACACCGCGGGCAGTTGCGCGGTGAAGCTGTTCTGGTGCGCCCACTCGGTACGTTCGGTGTCGCGCTCGGACTCGTCGAAGCTGGCTGGCTCCGGCTCGCTCGGCGCTGTCGGCTCGAACAGCCCGCGCTCCATCGGTGGCGCCGCACCGCCCAGATCCTCGTACCCGTCGACCGCCTCGATCGTGGTGGTGAAGTCGTCGAACTGCTCAAGCCGCGCTTCGTCGTCGAGGCCCGCGAGCCGGCCCTCGACCTCGGTCGAGTCGCGGTTGAGCAAGGCGTCGAGGCCGGAGTCCTGGTAGGCGTCGTGCCCGGCACCAGCCTGGTCCTCGCCGGGCGCGTACTGCTCGCCGCCCGCGTACTCCTCACCCCCGGGGTACTGGTAGGCATCGGGCTGCGCATAGCCACTGGGAGCGTCGAACTGCTCCTGAGCCTGCTGCTCACCCTGCCAGGCGCCGCCGGGCAGGCTGTCCTTCTCCAGCCAGGTGGTCGGCGAGTGCTGCTCGACATCGGCCGGTGGCACCTGCCGTGTTTCATCGGGCCAGTCCGGCCTGGTGCGCGGCGGGTACACCGACTCCGGCTCTTCGTCCACCCTCGGGGCCTGCGCGCGTGCGTCATCCGCCGGGTGCCGCTCGAGTTGCTGCACGCGCTGCTGCGCCGGCCTGACCAGCAACGCCCAGGTGAGCACCGCACCGATCAGAAACGCGAGCAAACTCCAGAACCACACTTGCCCAAACAACGAGGACATGTTCCCGGGTCTCCTTCCCACCGCATCGGCGCACTCGCCGCCCGAGCGTGCTCAGTGCGTGCGAGCCGCCAAATAGTCGGTGACCGACTCACACGCGTCCCGCGCAGGCGACGCGGGCAGTGTGGCCAATTCCGACCGTGCGCGACGAGCGTAATCGGTTAACGTTTCGCGGGCATGCTCGAGGCCGCTGGAGTCTCGTAGCAGACCCAGAGCTTCCGCCACGTCCGCGTCTTCGGTCAATGGGGCCGCCAGCAGTTCCATCAGCCGGGAGTTGGCCTTGTCGTCGGACATGGCGTACAGCATCGGCAGCGTGCGGATGCCTTCACGCAGGTCAGTGCCCTGTGCCTTGCCGAGCTCGTCCGACGGCGACGCGATGTCGATGATGTCGTCGGAGATCTGGAACGCGGCGCCGATGGTCTCGCCGAACTGGCGCAGCGACTCGACGTGCTCGTCCCGTGCGCCGGAGAGCATCCCGCCGAACCTGCCGGACGTCGCGATGAGCGAGCCGGTCTTCTGCGCGATCACCGAGAGGTAATGCTCGATCGGGTCGTCGCCGTCGCGCGGGCCCGCGGTCTCCCGCATCTGGCCGGTCACCAGCTCGCTGAAGGTCTCGGCGATGATGCGCGCCGGGTCGGTGCCGAGGTCGGAGACCAGCCGCGACGCGTGGGCGAAGAGGAAGTCACCGGTCAGGATCGCGATCGCGTTGTCCCAGCGGGCGTTGACGCTCTGCGCACCCCGCCGCATGGTCGCTTCGTCCATGACGTCGTCGTGGTAGAGCGTGGCGAGGTGGACCAGCTCGACCGCGGCGGCCGCGATGACGACCTTCTCCCGGTCTTTACCACCGAACTGCCCCGCGAGCAGCGTGAACAGCGGCCGGAATCGCTTGCCACCCGCGTCGACCAGGTGGACCGCCGCGTCGTTGACGAACTGCACGTCACTATGCACCACATCGCGCAAGGTGGCTTCGACGTCGGCGAGACCGCTCGCCAGTTCCGACAGCAAACCCTCGTCGTCGACCTGCAAGCCGACCGCTCGCTGCAGGTCGGCCAGGGTTCGGCGCTTCGCATCAGACACGCTGCCAGCCTAAAGGTTGCCCTCGCCGCCGAAACACTCGGTCGCGGTTGCACCTCCCGCGGGAGCCGAAGGTGGCCGCGGGTGCCCATAAGGCGCCGAAGGCCACCTTGGGCTCCGCCTCAGAAGGCGAACCCGCCCGCGCCTGCCCAGTCCATCGCGAACCCGGGAACCACGCCCAGCACCAAGGTCACGACCGTGCCCAGCGTGATCGCCGCGGTGGTGAACGCACCGGGCACCGTGACCGCGGGTCCCTCCGCCGCGGGCTCGGAGAAGTACATCAGCACGACGACCCGGAGGTAGAAGAACGCCGCGACGGCACTGGCCACCAGCGCGATGACGACGAGCACCGCCTTGCCATCGGCGAACGCCGCCGAGAACACCGCGAACTTCCCGATGAACCCGCTGGTCAGCGGGATACCGGCGAGGGCGAGCAGCAGGAACGTGAACACCCCGGCGACCAGCGGCGACCGGCGGGCCAGCCCCGCCCAGGCCGAGAGGTCGGTCGCCTCGCCCTTCGAGTCGCGCACCAGGCTGATCACCCCGAAGACCGCGATCGTGGTGAAGCCGTACGCCAGCAGGTAGAACAGCGTGCCGGACAGCCCGTTCTCGGTCAGCGAAATGGCACCGATGACGAGGAAGCCGGCGTGCGCGATCGACGAGTAGGCGATCATCCGCTTCAGGTCGCGCTGGGTCAGTCCGAGGATCGCGCCGATCGCCATCGAGATCACCGCGACCGCCCACAGCGCGCTCTCCCACTCCCAGCTCGTCGGCTCGAACGCGACGAACAACACACGCAGCATCCCGCCGAAGGCCGCCACCTTAGTGCAGGCGGCCATGAAAGCGGTGATCGGGGTGGGCGCCCCCTGGTAGACGTCCGGGGTCCAGGTGTGGAACGGGCCGACCGAGCCCTTGAACAGCAGCCCGACGACCACCAGCCCGACGCCGGCGAAGAGCAGCGTGTCCGAGCGGTCCGTGCCCGCGGCGGCGTTGGCGATGTCGGCGAGCTTGACCGAACCCGCGTAGCCGTACAGCAACGAGAGGCCGAACAGGAAGAACGCGCTGGCGAAGGCGCCGAGCAGGAAGTACTTCACCGCCGCCTCCTGTGAGAGCAGCCTGCGCCGGCGCGCGAGCCCGCACATCAGGTACAGCGGCAGGCTCAGGACCTCGAGCGCGATGAACATGGTGAGCAGGTCGTTCGAGGCGCAGAAGGTCATCATGCCGCCGAGCGCGAACAGCGTCAGCGGAAAGACCTCGGTCTGCATCCCGGTCACCTGCGCCTGAATGCGGGTCTGCGTCGCGCCGGTCATCCCCGCCTGCGAGATGAACGCCCCGCCCGGCTCGACGGAACGGTCCGCGATCAGCAGCACGCAGCCGAGCCCGAGCGCGAGCAAGGTGCCCCACAGGAACAGCGCGGGCGCGTCGACCGCGAGCGCGCCACCGGTCGCCTCGGCCGCCCGGAAGGTGGTGATGCCGCCGGCCGGTGCGTTACCGATGTAGGCCACCAGCGCGACGCCTGCGCCGATGATGGCGGCGATGCTCACCCCGACCTGGGCCGACCACCGCCGGTGCTTGGGCAGGAACGCTTCGAGCAGCACGCTGATGGCCGCCGCGCCGAACACGATCAGCACCGGCAGGACCGCCGCGTAATTGATGTCGGGGACCGTCAAGTCCCCACCCTGCGCGAGGAAGTGCTGCATCACTCGTGGCTACCTTCCGTATCGTGCACAACGCTCACCGTCTGATCGACCGAAGGCGTGATCACATCGAGCACCGGCTTCGGGTAGAGCCCGAGGCCGATGATCAGCACGACCAGGGGCACGAGCACGCCCAGTTCCTTGCCGGACAGGTCGCTGATGGCTTTTTTCGCCCCCGCCTCCGGCTGCTGCGTCGTGCCTGGGCCGCCGCCGACGCCGACGAGCGCGTCGCCTCGCACCGGACCCTGCATGATCCGCTGGAACAGCCACAGCACATACACCGCGGCCAGCACCATCCCGATGGTGGCCAGCGTGGTGAAGACCGGCTCGGTCTCGAAGGAGCCGATCAGCACGAGGAACTCACTGATGAACGAGTTCGTGCCCGGCAGCGACAGCGTGGACAACCCGGCGATCAGGAACATGCCGCCGAGCATCGGCGTCACCTTCGCCATGCCGCCGTAGTCGGAGATCTTCGTCGAGCCGCCGCGCGCGATCACCATGCCCAGCACCAGGATCAGCATTCCGGTGGCGAGGCTGTGGTTGAGCATGTACGACACCGAGCCGATCTGCGACTGTGCGTTGAACGCGAAGATCCCCAGCGCGATGAAGCCGAAGTGGGCGATCGAGACGTAGGCGATGAGCCGCTTGATGTCCCGCTGCCCCGCGGCGAGAACCGACCCGTAGAGCACGCCCGCGACCGCGAGCACCAGCACAAGCGGCGCCAACGCGACGCTCGCGTCCGGGAACATCGGGATGGAGTAGCGCAGGAAGCCGAACGTGCCGACCTTGTCCAGCACGCCGACCAGCAGCACCACGACCCCGATCGGCGCTTCGCGCGCCGCGTCCGGCAGCCAGGTGTGCATCGGGACCAGCGGGGCCTTGATCGCGAAGGCGAGGAAGAAGCCGAGGAACAGCCAGATCTGCGTCTCGGTCGGCGCCTCGGAGACCACCCGCACCAGGGTTGCCCAGTCGAACGTGCCGCTGCCGAGTTCGTCGACGGCCAGCGAGTACGCGCCGATCGCCGAGGCGAGCATGATCAGCCCGCCGAGGAACGAGTACAGAAAGAACTTCACCGCCGCGTACTGCCGGTTCGCGCCGCCGTAGCCGCCGATGAGGAAGTACATCGGGATGAGCATGACCTCGAACAGCACGTAGAACAGGAAGACGTCGGTGGCGGCGAACACCGCGATCGTCAGGCCCTGCTGCAGCAGGATCAGCGCGAGGTAACCGCCCGCGCTGCGACCTTCCGGCAGTTTGTCGGTCACACCGAGCACGCCGATGATCATCGGGACCAGCAGCCCGATCACCGCGATCATCACCAGCGCGATGCCGTCCATGCCGAACGAGATGTGGATGCCGAACGCCGGGATCCAGTCCATCGAACTGGTCTGCTGCAGCCGCTCGCCGCTGGGCTCGTATGACATCCACAGCGGGATCACCAGCAGCAACGTCGCCAGCGAGAACGCCAGCGCGGTCAGCGTCGCGATCCGGTCGTTGCGGCGCAGCCCGACGACCACCGCTGCCCCCACCAGCGGCAGGAGAATCAACACCAGTAGGAGGGTCATGCGAACCTCACCATCAACAGGAGCCCGACCAGCAGGAACGATCCCGCCAGCATGGACAGCGCATAGGAGCGGACGAAGCCGGTCTGCATTCTTCGTAACCGGCCCGAACTACCGCCGAGCAGGGCGGCGAGACCGTTGACCGCACCGTCGACGCCGCGGTTGTCCACGAACACCAGCGCGCGGGAGAGCCAGATGCCCGGCCGCGCGACCAGTACCTCGTTGAGCGTGTTGCCGTACAGGTCGTTGCGAGCCGCACGCACCGCCAAGCCGACCGGCACCGGGCGTTCCACCTCGGTTTCGGTGCGGCCGACGAAGAGCCAGGCCAGCAGTACGCCCAGCGCGGAGATGCCGACCACGGCGAACGGGATCACCGCATGCGGCAGCACCCCGTGCTCGTTGACCTCCAGCGCGCCGAGCGCGGGGGAGAGCCACGCGGCCAGGTTGTCCCCGATGGCGAAGAACGCCCCGGCGCCGACCGAACCGATGGCCAGGATGATCATCGGCACCGTCATCACCGGCGGCGACTCGTGCGGGTGGAAGTCGCGGCCGTCCTCGCTCTTGATGCCGGCCCAGCGCTGCTTACCGAAGAACGTCATCAGCATCAGACGCGTCATGTAGAACGCGGTGATGCCCGCGCCGAGCAGCGCCGCGCCACCGAAGACCCAGCCGCGCCAGCCCTCTTCACCGAAGGCGGCCGCGATGATGGCGTCCTTGGAGTAGAAGCCGGCGGTGAACGGGAAGCCGATCAGTGCGAGGTAGCCGAGGCCGAACGTGGCGAAGGTGATCGGCATCTTCTTGTACAGCCCGCCGAACTTGCGCATGTCGACTTCGTCGTTCATGCCGTGCATCACCGAACCGGCGCCGAGGAAGAGTCCTGCCTTGAAGAAGCCGTGGGTGAGCAGGTGCATGATGCCGAGCGCGTAGCCGAACGGCCCGAGCCCGACCGCGAGCATCATGTAGCCGATCTGGCTGACCGTCGAGTAGGCCAGCACCTTCTTGATGTCGTCGTAGGCGCAGCCGATGATCGCGCCGAGCAGCAGCGTGAACGCCCCGATGATGACCACCGCAAGCTGGGCGTTCGGGCTGGCGTTGAAGATCGGCCCGGAGCGCGCGATGAGGTACACGCCCGCGGTCACCATGGTTGCCGCGTGGATCAGCGCCGAAACCGGTGTGGGGCCTTCCATCGCGTCGGGCAGCCACGCCTGCAGCGGGAACTGGCCGGACTTACCGCAGGCGCCGAGCAGCAGGAGCAGCCCGATCGTGAGCACGACGCCCGAGTCGACGTCGCCGATACCCGCGAACACCTCGGTGTACTGCGTGCTGCCGATGTGCTTGAACATCAGGAAGATCGCCAGCGCAAGGCCGATGTCACCGACCCGGTTCATGATGAACGCCTTCTTGGC
>WHSS01000265.1 GCA_009379975.1 Actinophytocola sp. | reverse complement strand
GCGTTCCCCGCGGCCTTCGGCTTGACGTCGCTGTCCATCGGCAGCCCGACCGCGATGGAGAAGTACAAGGCCGACGAGGTCGAGCAGAGCGGCGATGCCTTCACGTACTCGGAGTACGCCACGGAGCACCCGACCGGCACCGGTCCCTTCAAGCTCGAGAGCTACAACAAGACCGACGGCACCGTGACCATGGTCCGCAACGAGGACTACTGGGGCGACGAGAAGGCCAAGCTGGCCGAGCTGGTTTTCCGCAGCATTCCCGATGAGCAAGCCCGCAAGGACGAGCTCCGCGCCGGCACGATCGACGGGTACGACCTGCCAAGCCCGGCGGACTACGAGGCGTTGAAGAGCGAGGGCATGAAGGTGGAGATCCGTCCCATCTTCAACATCCTGTACCTCGGGATCAACCAGAAGAACAACCCGAAGCTGCGCGATCTCAAGGTTCGGCAGGCGCTCGAGCACGCGATCGACAAGGAGACGCTGGCGAAGAACAAGCTGCCGGAAGGCGCATCCGCTCGCGACCAGTTCGTCCCCGAAGAAATGGACGGGTTCACCGAGGACGTCGAGCGGCGTGAGTTCGACCGCGAGAAGGCCAAGGACCTCCTCAAGGAGGCGGACGCGGACGACCTGACGGTCAACCTCTACGTCCCGACCGAGGTCACCCGGCCGTACATGCCCAACCCGCAGGAGATCGCGGGCGCCATCCAGGACGACCTCGAAGCCGTCGGCGTCACCGTGAAGACGACGTCGAAGCCGTGGAACGGCGGTTACCTCGACGACGTCACCGTCAACGGGAACCATGACCTGCACCTGCTCGGCTGGACCGGTGACTATGCCGACGCCGGCAACTTCATCGGCACCTTCTTCGGCAGGAAGAAGGCCGAGTTCGGGTTCAACGAGAAGGAGATCTTCCAAGCCATCGCCGCCGCGAACCGGGAGCCGGATGAGGCGAAGCGTAAGGCGGCCTACGAGCAGGCCAGTGTGCTGATCTCGGAGTACGTGCCCGCCGTGCCGCTGACGTCGTCGCCGCCCGCGATCGTGGTCAACGAGAACGTCGAGGGCCTGATCCCGAGCCCGTTGACCGACGAAAGGTTCTACACGGTCAGCAATAAGTAGGCCACGATGCAGGAATGTTCGTGAGTGTTCGCGGCCCCGTTCTGCTGATTCGCACTCACGACCAGCCAGGCTGGATTGCACAGCATCCATGTCAGGCGGTCGTGAGTGCGAATCAGCAACTTCTCCGTGAGTGCTTGTTACCGCGAACACTCACGAATGACTGCAGGTGAGAAGCAAGATCGAGGTGACATGCCCGATGTGAATAGCCCGACTTATCAATAAGACCCTGGTGACCAACGATCATGCTCAGATTCATCGTCCGGCGGCTGATACAGGCCATTCCGACGCTGTTCATCCTCTCGCTGCTGGTCTTCGCGTGGCTGCGTTCGCTGCCGGGCGGGCCGGCGGCGGCGTTGCTGGGTGAGCGGCAGACCGCGGAGAGCATCGCACGGCTGAACGCGGCCATGGGGCTCGACCAGCCGATCTACGTGCAGTACATCAAGTTCCTCGGCCGGATTTTCACCGGCGACTTCGGGACGTCGACCGTCAGCGGTGATCCCGTCATGGCGGAGATCCGCCGATCGTTCCCGGCGACGATCGAGCTTGGTCTGTGCGCGTTGATCCTCGCCGTGCTGTTCGGTATCCCGTTCGGCTACCTCGCCGCGCGGCGCAGGGGTTCGTTCTTCGACAACGCGACCGTGATCAGCACGTTGGTCGGCGTCGCCATTCCGGTCTTTTTCCTCGGATTCCTCCTCAAATACATATTCGCCAACCAGTTTCGCCTCCTGCCGCCGTCGGGCCGCTATGCGGTCGGGGCGCCGGACATCACCGGTTTCGCGACGCTCGACGGCCTGTTGACGGGGGACCTGGCCGCGACATCGGACGCCTTGCTGCACCTGGTGCTGCCGGCAGCCGCGCTGGCGACCATCCCGTTCGCCGTAATCGTGCGCATCACCAGGGCGTCGGTCCTGGACGTGATGGATGAGGACTTCGTGCGCACGGCGGAGTCCAAAGGGCTGACGACACCGGTGATCCGCAGGCGGCACGTGCTGCGCAACGCGTTGCTTCCGGTAGCGACGACGATCGGGTTGCAGACCGGCTTGTTGCTGGCGGGCGCGGTGCTGACCGAGAAGGTCTTCGTGTGGCGCGGGCTCGGCTGGCTGCTCGCCACCGGTATCGAGCAACGTGACTACCCGCGGTTGCAGGCGCTCATCCTGCTGGCCGCGGGCGTGTACGTCTTGGTGAACCTGTTGGTGGACATCTCGTACGCGATCATCGATCCGAGGGTGCGGGTGGGGAGGTGAGTGCCATGAAGCTGTTGAAGCGCAAGTCTGACCGCATCGACGAACTTGCCGCGGGCGCGGGTGAGGGCGGCACGAGCCTCGCCGCGGACGCACTCAAGCGAATGGCACGAAGCCCGGTCGCGGTCGTCGGGGCGGGAGTCGTGGCGCTGTTCGTGATCCTCTCCGCGATCGCGCCGTGGATCGCCCCGAAGGATCCGTTCACGCGTTATCCCGAGCTGCGTTCGGAGCTGACTCCCACCAACATCCCTGGGCCGATGCCCGGGTTTCTGCTCGGCAGCGACCAGAACGGTTACGACTTCTTCTCGCGGCTGCTCGTGGCGTCGCAGCAGACGCTGATCGTCGGCGTGCTGGCGACGCTGCTGGGGCTGACCGTCGGAATGATCATCGGCGGGCTCGCCGGCGCGCTGGGTGGTTGGGTGGACAGTGCGCTGATGCGGCTGGTCGACATCATGCTGTCGTTGCCGGCGCTGCTGCTGGCCATCTCGATCGCGGCGCTGTTCCGTGAGGGCAGCCAGTGGACGGTGATCATCGCGGTCGGGACGGTGAGCGTGCCGATCTTCGCGCGGCTACTCAGGGGCGCGATGCTGGCGCAACGGGAGAGCGACCACGTCCTGGCGGCGACCGCCCTCGGTGTGCGCAGGCGGACGGTCGTGTTTCGGCACATGCTGCCCAACTCGCTCGGGCCCGTCATCGTGCAAGCGACGTTGACGCTGGCGGCGGCGATCATCGAGGCCGCGTCGCTGTCCTTCCTCGGGCTCGGCGATCCATCGCCGAGACGAGCCGAGTGGGGGCTGATGCTGGCGCAAGCCCAGCGCCACTTCGAAGTCAAGCCGGAACTGGCGTTCTACCCCGCGGCCGCGATCATCATCGTGGCACTGGGCTTCACATTGCTCGGTGAGTCCATGCGGGAATCCCTCGACCCGAAGAACCGGAGGTGAGTGGCATGCGGTCGTTCCATTCGCCAGTCGCCAGTCGGGGCCGCCCGGAGGGTGGTCGCGGCTGTCGACTCACCAACAGTTCGTACTCGCGTGAGCAGGTCATGCCAGCCCGGCCCGCCTGGCGGATGGAACGGAGCTGGAATTAGACATGCCGTTGCTGGACGTACGCGATCTGTCGGTGGTCTTCAAGCGGAAGGGGACCGCGCCGTTCACCGCGGTGGACAACGTGAGTTTCGCCGTCGAGCCCGGGCAAACGGTCGGCTTGGTCGGCGAATCCGGCAGCGGGAAGTCAGTGACGTCCTTGGCGGTCATGGGCCTGCTGCCGAAGCGAGGTGCCCACGTGACCGGCTCGGTGAACTTCGACGGCACCGAACTGCTCTCGCTGTCCATGAAGGAATTGCGAAACAGGCGCGGCAGGGACCTCGGCATGGTCTTCCAAGACCCGATGTCCTCGCTGA
Source organism: Actinophytocola sp. (assembly GCA_009379975.1). Lineage (GTDB taxonomy): Bacteria > Actinomycetota > Actinomycetes > Mycobacteriales > Pseudonocardiaceae > WHSS01. The sequence goes on along the minus strand of WHSS01000265.1, from coordinate 1,557 downwards.
ACCCGGTCATCACCGTCGGCAGGCAGATCAGCGAGGTGCTGCAACGGCACCGCGGGCAAGACCGCAAGGAGGCCGACGCTGGCGCGGTGGCGATGCTCGACCAGGTCGGCATCCCTGACCCCGCTCGTCGCGTCGGTGAATATCCGCATCAGCTCTCCGGCGGCATGCGGCAGCGGGCGTTGATCGCGATCGCGCTCGCGTGCCGGCCGCGGCTGCTCATCGCCGACGAGCCGACTACCGCGCTCGATGTCACGATCCAGGCGCAGATCCTGAAGCTGCTCGCCGATCTGGTCCGCGGCACCGAGACAGCGATGATCATGATCACGCACGACCTGGGTGTGGTGGCGGGACTGTGCGACGAGGTGAACGTGATGTACGGCGGCAAGATCGTCGAACGGGCGGAGCGGCATCGCCTCTTCGCGGAGCCACGGCATCCCTACACCCACGGGCTCCTGCGCTCCATTCCACGCCTCGATGCCCCGCGCGGCGAGAAGCTGGTGCCCATCAAGGGTTCGGTCGTGGACAACATTCCGTGGGAAGGCGGTTGCGCCTTCGCCCCGCGCTGTCCCAACGCGCTTCAACGGTGCAGGCAGGTGATGCCGGAACTCGAACCGGAGGACGCCAGGCACCTGCGCTGCCACAATCCCGTCCAACCCGCTGCGGTAGCCGAGGGGAGGGCTGAACGGTGACGGCGGAACACGTGAACGTCGAGTCCCCGGCGAGCGCCGGGGAGGATCTGGTCACCCTCGAGGGTCTCGAAGTGCATTTCCCCATCAAGCGCGGCTTGGTGCTGGACCGGACGGTTGGCCACGTCTACGCCGTCGATGGCGTGGACCTCACGGTCCGGCGCGGGGAGACCTATGGCCTCGTCGGCGAGTCGGGCTGCGGCAAGACGACTCTCGGGCGGGGGCTGCTCCGGCTGGTCGAACCGACGGGTGGCCGGATCGTCTTCGACGGTGTCGATCTCTCGTCGCTCAAGGGTGAAGCGCTGCGCAAAATGCGCCGGCGGATGCAGATGGTCTTCCAAGATCCGTTGTCCAGTCTGGACCCGCGACAGTCCGTGGAATCCATTCTCGTCGAAGGTATGCGGGCGCACGGCCTCGACAAGGGAAGGGCGTCCACCGGTGCGCGGCTCCGCGACCTGCTGGACGCGGTCGGACTCCCGGCGAGTTCGCTACGCAAGTATCCGCACGAGTTCTCCGGTGGGCAGCGGCAGCGCATCGGGATCGCGCGTGCACTTACCGTCGAGCCGGAGCTGATCGTCGCGGACGAGCCGGTGTCGGCGCTCGACGTGTCGGTCCAGGCGCAGGTGCTGAACCTGTTGGAAGACCTGCAGCACGAGTTCGGCCTGACCTACCTCGTGATCGCCCATGATCTCGCGGTCGTGCGGCACATCTCCGATCGCATCGGGGTGATGTACCTGGGCTCGATCGCGGAAGAGGCCGACTCGGGCGACCTGTATACCGAGCCGCTGCACCCGTATACCAAGGCGCTGCTTTCGGCGGTCCCGGTGCCGGACCCCGAGGTCGAAGACTCTCGCGAGCAGATTCTGCTCGC
>WHSS01000245.1 GCA_009379975.1 Actinophytocola sp. | reverse complement strand
TTGGTGCGCCTGATCAGCCGATGCCAGCCGTCATGGGAACCCGTAGATGATCATCTGTTCGTCTCTGTGCGGCTGAAGTCGACAACCGGAGGAAGCCGCATGCGGAACGTCCGTAAGTGCGAGGTACCTCGGATCATGTCGATTCAGGCCGGCGGTGGCACAGGTGACGTGTTGTGACTGGTAGGTGCCACGCGTGCGATGGGCGCGTGGTCGCACCCGCTATAGTGCATGGGCACAGGCGCTGATCCGGCCATCACCGGGGAGCCTCCGGAAGAACAGGCGGTCCGCCAGGCTCGCCCCAGTAGAACCGGACGCCGGTCGCACGTCACGCGGCAAAATGGAGTGGCGCCCAGCCTGCTGGGCGCAAGCGGGGTGGTACCGCGAGGTTCCGGGCTCCTTTGTCTGGACGCTTCGTCCCCGTGTGGACGGTTGACTGCCGTCCGTGCGAGACGCGACGAAGCAAGGGAGCTAGCGCATATGAGTGAGAACGCCCAGGCGTCCCCATTCACGGCCCTGCCCAACAAGATCGACCTTGGCGAGTTGGACCGCCGGGTCATCAAGTGGTGGCACGCCAACAACGTCTTCGCCCGCAGCCTGGAGCAAACCGCCGGAGGCCAGCCCTGGGTGTTCTACGAAGGCCCGCCCACTGCGAACGGCATGCCGGGAACCCACCATGTCGAGGCTCGCGTTTTCAAGGACGTTTTCCCGCGCTACAAGACGATGAAGGGCTACTCGGTGCCGCGCCGTGCCGGCTGGGACTGCCACGGCCTGCCCGTGGAACTGGCGGTGGAGAAGGAACTCGGGCTTGCCGGCAAGCCCGACATCGAAAAGTTCGGTGTCGCCGAGTTCAACGCCCGGTGCCGCGAGTCCGTGCTCCGCCACGTCGACGCGTTCGAGCAGCTCACCGAGCGCATGGGTTACTGGATCGACCTGTCCCGCCCGTACCGGACGATGGCGCCGGAGTACGTGGACAGCGTCTGGTGGTCGCTGAAGCGCATTTACGATGCCGGTCGACTCGTCGAGGACTTTCGCGTCGCGCCCTACTGCGCGAAGGACGGCACGACCCTGTCTGACCACGAGGTCGCGCAGGGATATGAGACCGTGACCGACCCGTCGGTGTACGTGCGGTTTCCTGTGACGGGCCCGCTTGCCGGGATCGACGACGCCGAACTGCTGATCTGGACGACCACGCCCTGGACGCTGGTCTCGAACACCGCAGTCGCGGTGCACCCCGAGGTCACCTACGCCATCGCCCGAACCGAGCAGGGCACCTTCGTGGTGGCCGAGCCGCGGCTGGACGCTGTACTCGGCGAAGGCGTCGAGGTGTTGGCATCGGTGCGTGGCACGGACTTGGCCGGGCTGCGCTACCGGCGCCCGTTCGATCTGGTCGATATCCCCGACGCCCACATCGTGGTTCTTGCCGACTACGTGACGACCACGGACGGCACAGGCCTCGTGCACCAGGCGCCGGCGTTCGGCGCCGACGACCTGGCCGTGTGCCGGGCGAACGGGCTTCCCCTTGTCAACCCGGTGGCCCCGGACGGACGGTTCCTCGACGACGTACCGCTAGTGGGCGGAGTCTTCTTCAAACACGCCGATGCCATCCTTGTGGAACAGCTCAAAGAGACTGGCCTGCTGTTCCGCTACGAGAATTTCGAGCACTCCTACCCGCACTGCTGGCGGTGCCACACACCGCTGATCTACTACGCCCAGCCGTCGTGGTACATCCGCACCACCGAGGTGCGCGAGGCACTGCTGCGGGAGAACGAGCGCACAAACTGGTTCCCCGACCACATCAAGCATGGCCGCTACGGCGACTGGCTGGTGAACAATGTCGACTGGGCACTGTCTCGGTCTCGCTATTGGGGCACGCCGCTGCCGCTGTGGCGCTGCCCCGACAATCACGTCACCGCGGTCGGCTCGCGCGCCGAGCTCGGGAAGCTCGCTCAGCAGGACTTGTCCGATCTCGACCCGCACAAACCCGACGTGGACGAGATTACGATCCCATGCCCCGACTGCGGGCAGACCGCGACGCGCGCTCCCGAGGTGATCGACGCCTGGTACGACTCGGGAGCGATGCCGTTCGCCTCGCTCGGCTATCCACACGCGCCGGGCAGCGAGGAGGCCTTCGCGGCCACCTACCCCGCCCAGTACATCTGCGAAGCGATCGACCAGACCCGCGGCTGGTTCTACACCTTGATGGCAATCGGCACCCTTGTCTTCGACAAGTCGTCCTACGAGAACGTGGTCTGCCTCGGGCACATCCTCGCCGAGGACGGGCGCAAGATGAGCAAGCACCTCGGCAACATCCTTGAACCCATACCGCTGATGGACGCCCACGGCGCGGACGCCCTGCGCTGGTTCATGGCGTGCTCGGGCTCGCCATGGTCGGCGCGGCGGGTGGGACCAGGACCCCTGGACGAGATCGTGCGGAAGGTCCTGCTGACTTACTGGAACACCGCATCGTTCTTCTCCCTGTATGCGGCCCATGCGTCCTGGCCACCGGAGTCCGCGCGACCCGTGGGCGATCGCCCCGTCCTCGACCGGTGGATCTTGTCGGACGCGCACGCGCTGGCCGGCGCGGTCGACGAGCAAATGGAGCGCTACGACACCGCCCGCGCCGGTCGGCTTCTTGCCGACTTCATCGACGACCTGTCGAATTGGTACGTGCGGCGTTCCCGGCAGCGGTTCTGGGAGGGAGACCAGGACGCCCTCGCGACGCTGTACGAGTGCCTGGACATCCTGACCAGGCTGCTCGCACCGTTCGTGCCCTTCATCACCGAAGAGGTCTGGCAGCAGGTCATCCGCCCCGGCAACCCGTCCGCGGCCGATTCGGTGCACCTGACTTCATGGCCGAAGCCCGACGAGCGGCTCATCGACGCTGAGCTGTCAGTGCAGGTCGCGACCGCCCGCGCGTTGGCAGAGTTGGGACGGGCTGCGCGCAAGTCGACCAGTATCCGCATCCGTCAGCCGCTCAGCCGAGCGCTCGTCGGCCTACCACCCGGCGTCACGCTGGCCCAGGAGTTGCTCGACGATGTCAGCGACGAGCTGAACGTGAAGAGCCTGCATCCGCTCGACGCGGCGACCGAGGTGATCGACGTGCAGGTCAAGCCCAACTTCAGGGAGCTGGGCAAGCGCTTCGGGAAGCAGACCCAGCAGGTCGCCAAGGCGATCTCGGCTGCCGAACCGAGGTCCGTGGTGGACAGCGTCCGCGAATCCGGGGAGTTCACCGTCGCCCTGGCCGATGAGGAGATCACCCTCGGCGCACATGACGTTGTCGTGTCGGAGCTCCCGCGTAGCGGGTGGGGTGTTGAGTCGCAGCGGGGCGTGACCATCGCCCTGGACACCGAGATCACGCCGACACTCGAGGCCGAGGGCATCGCCCGCGACGTCATCCGCGTAGTGCAGCAGGCTCGCAAGGAGGCCGATCTCGACGTCGCCGACCGGATCACCCTGTCCGTCGTGGCCGACCCCGACGTCCAGCAAGCGATTCGGGCGCATCAGGAGTTCGTCACGCACGAAACTCTCGCTGTCTCCCTCACGCTGCCGCAGGCCCTGCCCGAGGGCTTCGTCGGTACGGTGGGCTACGGCACTGGGATCACCGTGAAGGTAGCCAAGTCCTGACCACCACAGTTATAGGGCGCGCTTCCGGACGATGTCGGCCAACTGGCGGAGGGACCGGACTTGGATCATCTCGGACAGCTCGAGGCGCACGTGATACCGGCAGGCGATCTCCGCGGCGAGACGGGCAATAGTGAGCGACCCGATTCCGAGGTCCATCACGCTTGCGGTATCGCAGTCCACAGGGCCGTCGACCCATCGCGCAATCGCCGCGCTGATGTACTCCAAGGGGTCTTGCGCAGTGGTGGCGCTGATCCGCTCGCGGAGCAGCGTCTCGACCGCGCGGCGATCCGTTTTCCCCGCCGGACTCAGCGGGATGACCGGCGCTGACACAAGGGTCGACGGCATCATGAACCGGGGAAGGTGCTCTGCGGCCCGCTTCCAGACAGCGTCCGCATCGACCGAAGCCGGAGTCAGCCAGCCGGCGAGAGTCCGGCTGGCTCCGCCATCGAGTGGCACGACGACTGCTGCGGCCACACCTGGCGCGGCCGCGAGCACCGCTTCGATCTCGGTCAGCTCGACGCGATACCCATCGATCTTGATCTGCTGGTCCACCCGGCCGACGATCTGCAGCTCACCCTGGTCGAGCTGCCGCGCAAGGTCGCCAGTGCGGTAGCAGCGTCTGCTCGTCCCGAACCGTTCGCTGGTCTGCTCCGGGTCGCCGAAATAGCCACGCGCCAGAGCGGCCCCACTGATGCACAGCTCACCGATACCACCGACGGCTGGCGCCGAATCCCCGTCCCCTACCAGGCGGTATGCCACGTTAGGGATGGGCTGGCCGATCGTGATCGGCTCATCTTCGGTAAGCAACTTGGCGGAGGTCCAAACGGTAGCCTCGGTCGGCCCGTACACGTTGTAGATCTCCGCCCTGGTGCGGCCGCGTGCGGCAGCAAGCAGCGGTGGCGGGAATGCCTCACCGCCAACGATGAGCAGTCGTATCCGTCGCAGCTCTGCTGCCATCTGCTTGTCCGCGAGTAGCCAGGCCAACCGGGACGGGGTGACCTGCATCGCGGTCACCCTTTCGCGAGCTAGGAAGGCGGCTATCGCAGCTGGACTCTCGACGTCCTTATCGGTGGCGAGCGCTACCCGCAAGCCGTAGATCATCGGCAGTATGGTCTCGGCCAGGAAGATATCGAATGCCACCGTTGCCAGAGAGCTCATCGTCGCTCCGGCTGGAAACGGGATCGCGGTTGCCCATCCGCGGACGAGGTTGTCGAGGCTGCCGTGCTCGACGATCACGCCTTTCGGCCGACCTGTCGATCCCGACGTGTAAATCAGGTAAGCCGCGTCGGCATTACCGACATCGACATGTGGGCGGTCGACCGGGGTCGTCAACAGGTCAAGACCATGGGGGTCGGCGCAAGTCCTTGAGTTGTACGGGTCAGTCTGAGCCGCAGCGTGATCCACGAGGACGTAGCGTGCTCCGCTGTCGTCCAGCATGGCCGCGATCCGCGCGCGAGGCAGATGCGGGTCGATCGGCACGTAGGTGGCACCGCACTTGAGCACGCCGACCAGCGAGGGGACAAGCGTGATGTCGCGGGGCAACGCGACGCCGACCAGGTCGCCACGACAGACACCGAGGTCGAGCAGCATCCGGGCGATGCGGTTGGCGCACTGGTCTAGCTCGGCCGCCGTCAGATTCTGGGCCCCTGCCGTTAGCACCACTCGGTCTGGGGCGTCGTCGGCGAGGTGCTCGACGTGCTCATGAAGTGGCATTTTGATCCGTGATGGTTTGGATGACGGTGGCGGTGCCGAACGTGTTGCGCATGCTCCAGTCGTAGGCGCCCGCGTCGGCGAACAGCAGTTGGTCACCCTCAGCGAGGTTAGCTATGTCCACCGATGTGGCGAGCACATCGGTCTCCGCCGTGCATCGGCCGGCGATGATGCCTGTCCCGCCGGCAAGCGGTTCCCACCGTCCGTGACGCCACACTGATACTGGCCGATGCGCCATCGGCCATGGCAACTCTGCCATGGAAGCGTCCACGCAGACCTCATCCGGCGTCTGCCTGGCGAGCACCGTAGCGATGATGGCGCCGTACGCCTGGACAAGGGACTTCCCCGGTTCGAGGATCACGGTCCGGCAGTGCGGCATCCGGTCGTGGATGTACGACAGAAGGGCCTTGCCGAGGTCTCCCCAAAGCAGGTCATCTAGGCAGTCAGCGTCGTACCCGCCACCAAGATCAAGGCACTCGACAATGGCCAGTATTCCGGGATGCGCCTCGTCGAGGCCGCTGAGGAGGGACCGGATCGCCGCGAACCACCTCTCCGACTGGGACATGGGGACGTCGTGATCGTGGGTGGCGAGCCCAACCGAGATGCCTGTTGTGTGAGCATCGAGCAACGCTGCCGCCAGCTGCTGGCATTGTCCCCTGGCGGAGGTGTCGAATCCGAGCCTGGACCCAACATCGGGAAACCTCAGACGAACGCAGTGGTATCGGTGCCCGGCTGCCGTGCGTGCGCCGGCTAGGAAGCCTTCGAGGGTGTCGTCGAGCAACGCCAGCAAGCCGGGTGCGACCGTGCCGGTGGGCCACGCCTTCGCGACGCCGCCCAAGACCACCTGCGGCGGCGTGAAACCGGCCGCGATCGCGACGGCCACCTCAGCGCCGCTGATCGCCTCGGCCGCTATGCCCGCCGCCCGGACTCGCTGGAGGATCGCAGGCATCGGGTTGGTCTTGATGCTGTATGCGAGCGTGATGCCGCGTTCCGCGGCGCCA
>WHSS01000095.1 GCA_009379975.1 Actinophytocola sp. | reverse complement strand
GCGGCGCGGGCGTAGCCTGGTCAGGTGCTCGACGAGTTCCATCCGGCCGTCCGTGCCTGGTTCGAGCGGCGGTTTCCCGATGGCCCGACCGCCGCCCAGGCACAAGGGTGGCGCGCGATCGCGGACGGCGGCGACACGCTGATCGCCGCGCCGACCGGATCCGGTAAGACCCTGGCTGCGTTCCTGGTCTGCATCGACCGGTTCTACCGCAGGCAGTCGATCGACGGCACGCAGCTGGTCTACGTCTCGCCGCTGAAGGCGCTGGCCGTCGACATCCAGCAGAACCTCGAAGCGCCGCTTGCCGAGATCGCCGCGATCGCCACCGAACTCGGCTACGACGCTCCGGACATCCGGGTGGCGGTGCGCACCGGGGACACCGCGGCGTCGCAGCGGGCCGCGATGCTGAAGCGGCCGCCGAACCTGCTGGTCACCACGCCCGAGTCGCTGTACTTGCTGCTCACCGCGGAACGCAGCCGGGGGTTGCTCGAACGCGTCGAGACCGTGATCGTCGACGAGATCCACGCCGTCGCGGGCAACAAACGCGGCTCGCACCTCTCGCTGACCCTGGAGCGGCTCGCGCATGTGACACGGCAGGCGCCGCAACGTGTCGGCCTGTCCGCGACGCAACGTCCCATCGACGTGATCTCCCGGCTGCTGGTCGGCGCGGGCCGCGCGACGCCCGATGGCCTGCCCCGCTGCACGGTGGTCGACGTCGGGCACCGGCGCGAGCTCGACCTCACGCTTGAACTCGTCGACGACGAGTTAGGTGCGGTCGCATCCGCGGAGCAAATGGGCGAGATCCTGGACCGGGTCGCCCGCCACGTGCTCGACCACCGGACAACGCTGGTGTTCGTCAACACTCGAAGACTCGCCGAGCGCCTCGCACATCAGCTCGGCGAGCGACTGGGCGACGACATGGCGGACGCCGTCGCCGCACACCACGGCAGCCTGTCGAAGGATCGACGGCTACGCGTGGAGCGCAAGCTCCGGGCCGGCGAGCTGCGCGCGCTGGTGGCGACCGCGTCGTTGGAGCTCGGCATCGACATCGGGCCGGTCGAGCTGGTCTGCCACATCTCGTCGCCGAGGAACATGGCAACGCTGCTGCAGCGGGTCGGCCGTTCGAACCACACCCGCAGCGGCATCCCCAAAGGCGTGCTGTACCCGACCACGCGCGACGAACTGGTCGAGTGCGCCGGGCTGCTGCGCGGTATCCGGGTGGCCCGCCTAGACGCGATCACCGTGCCAGTCGCACCACTGGACATCCTGGCCCAGCAGGTGGTTGCCGAGTGCGCGGCGGCGGAATGGTCCGAGGACGCCCTGTTCGAGCTTGTTCGGCGAGCCGCCCCGTACGCGGAACTGACCCGCGCGGACTTCGACGACGTTGTCGAGCTGGTCTCCGAAGGCATCCACACCGGTCGTGGCAGGCGCGCGGCGTACCTGCACCGTGACCGGGTCAACAGGCTGCTGCGCGGTCGGCGTGGTGCCAGGATGGCGGCGCTGACCTCCGGCGGGGCGATCCCCGAGCAGGGCGACTACCGGGTGGTGGCCGAGCCGGACGAGGCGCTGGTCGGGACCGTCAACGAGGACTGGGCGATCGAGAGCATGGCGGGCGACGTGTTCCTGCTCGGCACCCACTCGTGGCGGATCCGCCGGGTCGAGCCGGGCACGGTCCGGGTCATCGACGCGCAGGGCGCCCCGCCGACGGTGCCGTTCTGGCTCGGGGAGGCGCCCGGCCGCACCATCGAGCTGTCCGAAGAGGTCTCGGCCATCCGGTCCGAGGTGGCGCGGCGGTTGTCCGCGGATGACCACGACGGCGCCAGGCAATGGCTGCGCGAGGAGTGCGGGATCGACCAGGCCGCTGCCGACATGATCGCCTGCTACCTCGGCGCCGGCCTCGCGACCTTGGGCGTGCTGCCCACCTTGGACACCATCGTGCTCGAGCGGTTCTTCGACGAAAGCGGCGGGATGCAGCTGGTCGGGCACGCGCCGTTCGGCGCCCGGCTGAACCGCGCATTCGGGCTCGCCCTGCGTAAGCGGTTCTGTGTCACCTTCGACTTCGAACTGCAGGCCGCCGCCAGCGACGACGCCATCCTGCTCTCCCTCGGGCTCGAACATTCCTTCCCGCTCGAGGATGTCCCGAAGTTCCTGGCATCGGCGACGGTGGAGGACGTGCTGCGGCAGGCGGTGCTGACCTCGCCGATGTTCGCCGCACGCTGGCGGTGGAACCTCAACCGGTCCCTCGTGGTGACGCGCATGCGGGGCGGCAAGAAGAACCCACCGCCGATCCAGCGGATGGAGGCCGACGACATGATGGCGGCCGTGTTCCCGACGCTGGCCGCGTGCCAGGAGAACGTGGCGCCGGGCCCGATCCAGATCCCGGATCACCCGCTGGTGCGCGAGACCGTGAGGGACTGCCTGCACGAGGCGATGGACATCGACGGGCTGCGGAACCTGGTCGCCGGGGTGGAAGCGGGCCGGGTCAAGGTCGTAGTGCGAGACACCACGGAGCCCTCGGTATTGGCGCACGAGATCCTCAACGGGCAGCCGTTCACCTTCCTCGATGACGCACCGCTCGAGGAGCGCCGCAGCCGGGCGGTGCCGTTGCGCCGTGGCCTGCCGGTCGAGCCGCACGATATCGGCAAGCTGGACCCCGAGGCCATCGAACGGGTGCGCGCCGAGGTCCGGCCCGATCCACGGGATCCCGACGAGCTGCACGACCTGCTGATGACGGTCATCGGGCTGCGGCCCGAGCAGGCATGGCGAGGCTGGTTCGACGAGCTCGTCGCGCTGCGCCGCGCCGTCAGCGTCCGGGCCGGGGACGTCGAACTGTGGGCCGCGGTGGAGCGCAGGCAGGCGCTGGAACTGCTCTTCGACGGCGCCAATGTGCTGCCCGATCACCACGCACCGCAGGCGGCGGCGTCGATCGACCGGGAGGCCGCCGCCGCGGAGATGCTGCGCGGCCACCTGGAGTGCCTCGGCCCTTCGACCGCCGATGAACTGGTGACGCGGACCGGATTGCCCAGCCTCGATGTCACCGTCGCGCTGGCCCGGCTGGCCGCCGAAGGGTTCTGCTTCAGTGGCCACTACACGGCGCAGGGCGGGCCGCTGGAGTACTGCGCCAGGCGGCTGCTCGCCCGCATCCACGGCTACACCCGGAAACGGCTGCGGGCCGAGATCTCCCCGGTGAACGCCGAACAGTTCATGCGGTTCCTGCTGCGCTGGCAGCACGTCGAGCCGGGCACCCAGCGCGAAGGCAGGCTCGGCGTGCTCACCGTGGTCGCGCAGCTGCAAGGCTTCGAACTCGCCGCGGGCGCGTGGGAAGACGTCATCGCGGCCCGCGTCGACGGCTACCGCCGGGAATGGCTCGACGAGGCGTGCCTTTCCGGCGATGTCACCTGGGGACGGCTGTCGCTGCGCAGCCAGCCCGCCGTGCAGACCCCTGGCCGCAGCGGGATGACCCCGTCCCGGGCGACGCCGATCACGCTCGCGGTCCGCGACGACCTGCCGTGGTTGCTGCAGGCCGCCCGCGGCGAAGGCAAACCGGCGATGCCGGAGCCGGGCCGCACGCTGGAGATCCTCGAGGCGCTACGCGAGCACGGCGCGCTGTTCCCCGCCCAGCTCACGGCCATCACCGGCAGGCTGCCGAGCGAGGTCGACGAGGCGCTGTGGGAAGCGGTGGCCCGCGGGCTGGTCACCGCGGACGGGTTCCGAGCACTGCGCGCCCTGCTCTTCGGGCGGCGAGCACCGGTCAGCGTCGGGCGGCCCCGGCTGCGCCGCGGTGGCAGATCCGCGGGCACCCGCACCATCGGGCGCTGGTCGCTGCTGCCGGACGCGATCGCCACGGACGACGCCGATGAGCTGGCCGAAGCGGTGGCCGAGCAGTTGCTCGCACGATGGGGCGTCGTGTTCCGCGACCTGCTCGTCCGCGACACGGCCGGCGTGCCGTGGCGCGATGTGCTGTTGGCCCTGCGGCGCATGGAGGCCCGCGGCACCATTCGCGGCGGCCGCTTCGTCTCGGGGTTCACCGGCGAGCAGTTCGCCACCCCTGAGGCATTGGAGATGCTCCGCGGGATGCGCAAGACGGCGCGGGCGGGCACCACGGTGCACCTCCCCGCGCCCGACCCGCTCAACCTGGTGGGCATCGTGCTGCCCGGTGCCCGCGTACCCGCGCTGCCGCGCCACTCGCTCACCTATATCGACGGGCTACCGCAGGGCGATGCGGCGGCCGGAAGCTGAGTCCGGCCAATCCGGCACGTGCTGCGCTCCGAATGCCTCGGTGGGACAGTTGGCTGCGACGAGGAGAGCCCATGCACGCTGCGAAGCCCCATCGGGGGAAGGCCGGCCAGGCGGGGTTGCATGCCGTGGCACCCGCCGCGCCGGAGGAGACGATGAGCCGGGTGGCCCGAGGCGATGAGCACGCCTTCGCTCAGCTCTACGACCTGCTCGCCGAGCGGGTGTTCGGGCTGATCCTGCGCGTCATGCGTGATCCGGCGCAAGCCGAGGAGGTAACCCAGGAAGTCTTCGTCGAACTGTGGCGGACAGCGTCCCGCTTCCGGCCTGACCGGGGCAGCGTCGTCTCGTGGGCGATGACCATCGCGCATCGCAGAGCGATAGACCGGGTCCGGTCATCGCAGTCGTCCCTCGATCGGGATGCTCGGGTGGCGGCGGGTCAGCAGGATCGGCCGTTCGACGCGGTCGCCGATGAGGTGGAAGGCCGCTTCGAGCGCCAGCAGGTAAGGCGTTGCCTCGGCACGCTCACCGACCTGCAACGGGAATCCGTCGGGTTGGCGTATTACCAGGGCTACACCTATGGCGAGGTGGCCACGCTGCTCGAAACCCCGCTGGGGACGGTCAAGACCAGACTCCGCGATGGCCTCATCCGGCTGCGCGACTGCTTGGGGGTTGCGAAGTGAACGCCGAGATCCACACCCTGACCGGCGCCTACGCGATCAACGCGCTGTCCGAAACGGAGCGTTCGGCGTTCGAGGAGCACCTGGCGCGGTGCGCCGCCTGCAGCAAGGAAGTCGCCGAACTGCGCGAGACGGCTGCCAAGCTCGGCTCCGCGGTCGCGACACCGCCACCGGAGTCGCTGCGGCCCGACGTGCTCGCGCGGATCCGCCGCGTCCGGCAACTCCCGCCGGACGAAGGCCCGATCGTCCCGCTGCGGGGCAGGAAGTGGCCGCTGCGGGCGACCTCGCTCGCAGCCGCGGCTGCCGCGGTGGTAGCGATCGCGCTCGGCATTCAGGTGATCAGCATGGATCGGGACCTCGACCGCGCCAACGACCAACTGAGCGCGCTGACCGACCGGCAGGCGCAGCTTTCCGGCGTGCTCGCCGCGCCCGACGCCAGGGTCATAGCCGATGACGATGACGTGTCAGGCTCGCTCGTCGTCTCCGAGAAGCTCGGCAAGCTCGCCTTCGTGCCGGGCACACTGCCCGAGCCCGCGGCGGATGAGACCTACCAGCTGTGGCTCATCGGCCCCGAGGGCGCACGTTCTGCGGGGCTGCTGCCAGATCCCTCGGTTTCGGTGGTCGCCGAGATCGGCGCCGACGCGGAGATGTTCGGCGTGACCGTCGAGCCGAAGGGCGGATCGGAGCAGCCGACGTCGGATCCGGTCGTGCTGCTCGCCCTGAGCTGACCGGCGGCGGAGCGAGCGACGTTGAGTGAGCGTGACATTCGGCTCGCCCTACGGGCCGGACGTCACGTCAACCAGATGGCCGGTGAAGTAGCGGGAAGATCCGCCGCCGGACAGGCTTTCGCCCAAGGTTCGGGTAAGTCCGTTCGTTGTGGACGATGAACCCCTTGTCCACGGCGCGGTCGAATTCGCCCCACCTGCGGCAATCCGTCGCCGTTGCCGGCTCCGAACCCTGTTCAGAGGAGTAACCACGAGGAAGGTGGCCGGAGATGACTGGCGTCGCCCGGGATGTCGAGCGCATGGTGTCGAACGTGATCGGTATCGAGCTGCCGGTCGTGCCTGGGACGGCAGTCACGCCGGGCCGGTCGACGGGCCGCAAGCCGTGCTGCGCTCACCAAGGGCACTGCGCAGATTGCTGTTCAAGACGGGTGAGCTCGGCCTCGCGCGCGCTTACGTGGCAGGCGATATCGACGTCGACGGCGACCTCACCGATGGGCTGCGTACCAAAATTTGCCCGGCTTGTCCGGCTCAGTTGGGCTTAACGGCAGGGGCCTTCTCCCATCGGATGTACCGAGGGCGCCCTTCGGCCTGCCTCAACCCGCCTTTTGCAGCGGCGCGATCTTGGTGGCCGGCTTGGTTGCGGCGAGGTCGTGTGCGGATTGCAGGTTGACCCAAAAGTCAGGGGTAGTCCCGAAAGCACCCGCAAGCAGCCATGCGGTCTCGGGCGTCACGCCGCGCTTCCCGCGTACGAGCTCGTTGATCCGTTGCACCGGCACGCCCACGTGCTTGGCAAGCGCCACCTGGGTTACGCCGAGCGGTTTGAGGAACTCCTCGCTCAGCACCTCACCCGGGTGCGTCGGTATGCGATTTTCCGGCAGCATCTGCCCTCCTCAGTGATAGTCGACGATTGCTACTTCGTGAGCCTCGCCGCGTTCCCATCGGAAGACGACGCGCCACTGGTCATTCACGCGGATGCTGTGCATGCCCTTGCGGTCTCCTTCAGCGCTTCCAATCGATTACCCGGCGGCACACGCATGTCGCGCAGCTCGTGCGCGGCATTCAGCATGTCCAGCTTCCGGACCGCCGCGATCCGGATACCCGGCGAAAAGCGCCGCGCTCCGCTCGCTCTGCCATGAAACAAGGCCTCCGTGGCGCGGTCGGCGAACGAGGCGATCACGCTCTCCCTGCCAGCGACCAATATACACAGATTAACGGTATCCATGCAATTTCCGGTAACTTCATGTAAGTCCCCTCCAGACACGATGCGTCTAGCTACCTGACCCCTTAGTGGTGACGACCGTAGCCCCGACCTACGACAGAATCGATCGCGGCGCGAGCCCGAGGACCCCTCCGGTGCCACATATGCACCGAGGGCGTCCCTTCGGCACGCCTCAACCTGCCGGGCGTGCAAGCCGTCGTGGGGTCGTGCGTGAAAGTGCGTGCCGGAGCAAGGACTTTCACTCACGAGCAGCCCGGGCCAACACCTGCCTGCGATCGTCGGGGAGCCGCCGGGTGAAGCCGCGCCGGTCGAGCAGTTCCAGCAGCGGGACGGCGACCCGGCGCGTCGTGCCGAGTGTCTGGCGCGCCTGGCTCACGGTGAACGGCTGCGGCAGGTCGCCGAGCGCGGTCGCCGCGTCCTGGATGCTGCCCGGCAGCAGCACCACGTAGTCGGCGATCCGCACCAGAACACCCGCCCGCTCGGCGGCGGCCAGCTCCCGCGGCCCGAGGCCCAGCTCGGCGAGGCGGTCCCGCCCCGGTGCGTCGAACGGGCTTGCCGTGAGCTCGACCCGGAGCTGCTCGACGGCCCGCACGACGGGCGACGGGAGGTCCGCGGTCTGATCGGCGTGCACCACTCGCCCGCCCCGCACCGCCAGCGGCGGCGCCACCAGTGCCTGGACCAGCGAACGCTCGGGCAAGCGCAGGGCACGCCGGACCACGTCGACGGGCGGCCCCGGTTCGAGCGAATGTTCCCGCCGCCACCCGGCCACCAGCCGCGGCAGTCGCTCGCGCAGCTTCGCCCAGAGCTGGTCGTCGACGAGCCAATCGTCGCGCACCGGGGCGATCGTCGGCGTCACGCCCATGCGCTGAAGATCACGCTGCCGCACGATGCCGCGGCGACGTAGTTCGGAGTGCTCGTCGGCCCGCCCGTCGAGATCCGCCAGGACCTCCGCCCTGGTCACCGCCGCGCCACGCCGGGCAAGCTCGGGAGGCGCCACATCGAGCACGGTGACCCCACCGCTGACGTGATGCTCGCCCGGATTGCGAAGCAGGCCACGATCACCGATCCGCAGCGGCAACGCGTGCGCGAGGGTGAGCCGGGCGGTATCGGCCCCGAGCGACCGCACGCGCACGGACACCGCCGCCGAGCCGATGTGCAGCATCGCGCTCCTCGGCAAGGACGCCACGGGATCGCCGTGGACCCGCACGTCGACCACGTCACTCGAGTGGAACCGCTCCGGCGTGAGCAACGCATCGCCACGGCGTAGGTCGTGGCGCTCGACGCCGCGCAGGTTGACCGCGACACGTGCGACTGCCGGCGCTTCGGTCACGGGTCGTCCCAGAGACTGCAGACCCCGGACGTGTGCGGTGTGCCCGAGCGAGGCGACTTCGAGTTCGTCGCCGACGCGCAGGCGGCCGGCCGTGAGCGTCCCGGTCACCACGGTTCCGCTGCCCCGGATGGTGAAGGACCGGTCGACCCAGAACCGCACCGGTTCCTCGTGTTCAGGGTCGGGCAGCCGGGCGAGCAGGCGTTCAAGCGCGGCGCGCAGCTCGGCCATCCCGTCGCCGGTCGACGCACTCACCGCGACGGCTTCCACCTCACCGAGCGACGTACGGGCGAGCTCGGCAACCGCCTGCCGCCTCGCGGGCTCGGGGTCGGCGAGGTCACTGCGCGCGATCGCGCACAGCCCGTGGCGAACGCCAAGCGCGTGCAGCGCCGCGAGGTGCTCAGCCGACTGGGGCATCCAGCCCTCGTCGGCGGCCACCACGAACAACACCGCGGGCACCGAACCCACACCGGCGAGCATGTTCGGCACGAACCGTTCGTGCCCGGGGACGTCGACGAACGCCACCGTCATCCCGGGCCGCAGCTCCGTCCAGGCGAAGCCGAGGTCGATCGTCAAGCCACGCCGCCGCTCCTCCGCCCAGCGGTCCGGTTCCATGCCGGTCAGCGCACGGATGAGCGTCGACTTCCCGTGGTCGACATGACCGGCGGTCGCGACGACGTACATGTCACTCCTTCCGGGCGGACGCCGCGAGCACCGCGGAGTGGAGCGCGTCTTCCAGTTCGACCGGCACGCACCGCAGGTCCAGCAGCAGCCGCCCGCGCTCCACCCGCCCCACCACGGACGGTTCGTTGCACCGCAGCGCGGCGGCGAAGCCGGGGTCGAGCGCGACCGCCCAGGACGGCAGCTCGACCTCGGGTGCTCCCCCGCCACCGACCACGCTCACCGTCTCGACGGCCTCGGCACCCTGAGCATTGAGCTTCTCCGCCAGGGCCCGGGCCCGCGACCGCAGCTCGCGCGTATCGGCGTGCAGCGCCTGCCAGATGGGTGGTTCCGGCCCGCGCAGCGTCGCTTCCAGCGCGGCGAGGGTGAGCTTGTCCACCCGAAGCGCCCGTGCCAGCGGATGCCTGCGCAGCCGGTCGACGATATCGGCACTACCCAGGAGCAACCCCGCCTGCGGGCCGCCGAGCAGCTTGTCGCCGCTGGCCGTGACGAGTGCGGCACCGTCGCGGAGCGCCGAGGTCGCGTCCGGCTCGTCCGGCAGCAGGGGTTCTCTCGCGAGCAAGCCCGAGCCGATGTCGACGACCACCGGGATGCCGAGCCGGGCCAGCTCGTGCGTCGCGACCGTCGAGGTGAACCCCCGGACCACGAAGTTGGACGGGTGCACTTTGAGCACGAACGCGGTGGCAGGGCCGATGGCCGCCTGGTAGTCCGCGAGCGCGGTGCGGTTCGTCGTACCGACCTCGCGCAGCCGCGCCCCCGTCGCTTGCAGCAGGTCGGGCAGCCGGAAGCCGTCGCCGATTTCGATGAGCTCACCACGGCTCACCACGATCTCGCGACCGGACGCCAGCGCGGTGGCGGCCAGCACCAGCGCGGCCGCGCCATTGTTGACCACATGGACCGACTCGGCGGCGGGCGCCGCGGCGGCCAGCGCGTCCAGGGTGCCGCGACCGCGGCGCGCCCGCTCCCCGGTGGCCAGGTCGAACTCGACGTCGGTGTTTCCCGCCACCGCTAGGAGCGCGTCCGCCACGGTCGACGAAAGCGGCGCGCGGCCCAGGTTGGTGTGCAGGATGACGCCGGTCGCGTTGATCACGGGCCGCAGCGTCGTCGCGCGTCGCGGCAACGACGCCGCCGCGATGTCGGCCACCGCCTCCATCGGGATCTCGCCCCGCCGCGCACGCTCTTGCACCATGGCGACGACATTCTTCACCGTCACCCGGCTCAACGTCGACGCGGCCGCGACCAGCCGGGGGTCGGCGAGCACTTCATCGGTGCGCGGGACGCCGCGACGCCGGTCATTCGGCTGCTCGGTCCTCACGCCAGATCCATTCCTCCCGCGTCGCTGCCGCTATGGCGGAGGCGGACGGGAATCGAACCCGCCTGGCCCGGATTCCGGGCCACACCGGTTTTGAAGACCGGGAGCGGCACCAGCCACTAAACGCCTCCACTCCCTAACACTGTCGATCATTCAGCGTTTGTCAACCAGACGTGACCGGGGTGAGACCGAGGGGGCGTCCGAGCAGCCCGCGGCCCTGAGAGGCGAGCCGATCGGCGATGGCCAGTAGCTCCGTCGCCGCCGGGGTGTCCGGTTCGGTGAGCACGAGCGGCTCACCGGTGTCGCTTCGCTCGCGCAGCCGCAAGTCCAACGGCACCTGGCCGAGCAGCGGAACGTAGCCGCCCAGCGTCCCGCTGAGCGCGTCCGCCACGAACTGCCCGCCACCGGAGCCGAACACGTCCACCTGCTCACCGCAGTGCGGGCAAGGCAGCCACGACATGTTCTCGATCACCCCGGCGATGTGCTGATGCGTCTGCACCGCGATGGTGCCCGCCCGCTCGGCGACCTCGGCAGCGGCCTGCTGCGGCGTGGTGACCACCAGGATCTCCGCGTTCGGGATCAGCTGAGCGACGGAGATCGCGATGTCTCCGGTGCCAGGGGGCAGATCAAGGAACAACACGTCAAGGTCGCCCCAGTACACATCGGACAGAAACTGCTGTAGCGCGCGGTGCAGCATCGGGCCGCGCCAAACCACCGGCGAGTTCCCGGCGGTGAACATGCCGATCGAGATGACCCTGATGTTCCAGCTCGTCGGCGGCATCATCATCTGCTGCACCTGGGTCGGGCGATCGGTGATGCCCAGCATCCGGGGAATCGAGTGCCCGTAGATGTCTGCGTCGACGATCCCGACCTTGCGTCCCAGGTTCGCCATCGCCGCGGCCAGATTCACCGTCAGCGACGACTTGCCGACGCCGCCCTTGCCGCTCGCGACGGCGTAGACGCGGGTCAGCGAATCCGGCTTGGCGAACGGGATCACCCGCTCCTTCCGGTCACCCATCAGCCGCTGCTGCAGGGCTTCGCGCTGCTCGTCGCTCATCACCCCGAACTCGACGTAGACCCGCGAGACGCCGGACAGGGCCGACACGGCGTTCGTGACGTCGTGCTTGATCTTCTCGTGCAGCGGGCACCCTTGAATCGTCAACAGCACGGACACCCGGACGGCCCCGTTCCGCGCGACGTCGACGCCGTTGACCATGTCGAGTTCGGTGATCGGGCGATGGATCTCCGGGTCATGGACCGTGGCGAGCGCTCGGGTCACCTGCTCGACGGTGGGTGCAGGGACCATCCGCGTCCTCCCCGGATCGGCTCTAATGGATGCTGAAGATGACCGCCGCGCGCAGCGCCAGGACGCCCAGCAGGACCAGGGCGGGCAACAGGACGGAAGTCATGACCGGCGTCCTGACCTCGGTCGCTACCGAAGACGCGTGAGCGGGCGCCGCCGGTTCCTCACCCTTGACGGTGAGCCAGGACGTGGCGAGGCCGTAGATTCCCGGCGCGAGGCCGGCGAACGCCACCAGCCAGAGCAACAGCCACGGGAAACCGAACGCGATGCCGAAGGTGCCCGCCTGGAGCAAGGTGAGCGCGAAGAGCACGATCAGAACCAGTTCCAGCAGCGAGTACAGCCGCTCGGAGACGATGAGCTTGTCGGCACTGACCAACGCGGCCTGGCGGTACCGGAGCAGGAGCAGCAGCAACGCCGCCGAGCCGGACAGGCTGGAGGCGAGGAAGAGCCCGCCGAGCGCCCAGGTGTCGCTCCACACCGGTTGGTTGGACACGGCCAGCAGCACGCCGGTGTAGCCGGCGATGAACAGGCCTAGGACGGCGCCGATGACGGCGACGACTGTGCCCAGCGCTCCTTCCAGCAGCCGCACGACCGGGAGCCGGAGCTTGCCGTCGCGCACCAGCGCTTCGAGGAACGCCACGGTGGCGAAGGCGCCGAAGATGATCAGCGCCCACACGCCGACCGACATCGGCGACCAGTACTTGAAGCTGAGGCCCGCGTCGCCCGGGGTGGTGTTCCACATCATGTGCCAGAACCGCAGCGGCTTACCGAGGTCGAGGGTCAGCAGGAGCGGGCACGGCAGCAGGGCGACGAACGCGACGTAGTAGCCGAGCCGCGAGACCGGTTCGTCCGCGCGGTCGCCTCGCAGGCGGAACAGCGTGGCGATAACGTAGGACCCGCCGGAAAGCCCCGCCAGGAAGAAGTAGAACAGGATGTACCAGGTCCAGTCCGGCGCACTGACGAAGTGCTGTGCCTGAGCCAGTGACATGATCATTCACCTGCCTCGGGCTCGGCCTGCGACGCCGCGACCGGCTCCCGGCGCCTGCGCAGCGCGATGAGCCCACCGAGGACGCCCAGCACCGCGGTGCCGAGCGTGCCGAGGTAGCCGCCGAGGTTGTTGCGGCGCGGCAGCTTCGCGTTCTCCTTGTTCGGCAAGCGATAGGCTTCCGGTTCGTCCATGAGCAGGAAGAACGCGTTGAGACCGCCGTAGATGTCGCTGTCTTCGCCGTACAGGCGCGCCTCGGTGACACCCTGGTCGTGCAGGTCGGTGACGCGCTGGCGGGCGGCCTCCCGCAGTTCGTCGACCGGCCCGAACTGGATCGACTCGGTCGGGCAGGCCTTGGCGCACGCCGGTTCCATGTCACCCTGCAGCCGGTCGTAGCACAGCGTGCACTTCTGCGCGACGCCCTTGTCTTCGTCTTGCGTGATCACGTCGTACGGGCAGGCGGCGATGCAGTTGCGGCAGCCGTTGCACACGTCGGGCTGGATGAAGACGCTGTCGAACTCGGTGCGGATGATCGCCCCCGTCGGACAGACCTCCATGCAGCTGGCCTCTTTGCAGTGCTTGCAGACGTCCGACATCATCAGCCAGGCCTTACCCTGGCCTGCGCTCATCGTCTCGTCCGGCACATTGTCGATGAACTGCACGCGCCGCCAGTTCTGCGCGTCGAGGCTGCCGGTGTTGTCGTAGCCGTCACCGAAGGCGGGCTCGTGGCCCGGCAGCTCGTTCCATTCCTTACAAGCCACCTCGCAGGCCTTGCAACCGATGCACACGCTGGTGTCGGTGAAGAATCCGTAGGCCCGGCCGGGAGTGATTGCCGCCATCGCTAAAACCCCATCAGGTTGGGTGTGATCTTGGAAAGGCCTTGTTCCGCCGCGTAGAGGTCGAGCGGCAGCGCCGCCAGTTCGTCGACCTCCGGCACGGCGCGCGGGTCACGGCCGAGGTCGACGTCGATCAGGTACCGCCGGCAGCTCGCGCACCCTTCGACCCGGAGGTGGCCAAACGTCGTGTCCTTGGCACCAGCTCCGTCGCCGTTGTCGGGGCGTCCCACCTTCGTACCTTCGTGGTGCTCGGCATAGACGGTGCGCCGCGCACCCGCCGTCTCCCCGCAGGCGGCACAGGTGCTGCTGGAAAAGTTCCAGCCGTGGCCGCAGCGGGCGCAGAGCAACTGCCGACGGCCGCTGACCAGGCGTTCACCGGTGTCGGTCCGGAAGCTGAGCTGCGGCGGGCCGCCACATCGGGGGCAGCGCCTATCGTTCCGCGGCGCCGGGTCCTTGGCACACGCGGCGCCGGCGTTGACCCACTCCAGCGGGCCGCGCAACGATGCGCGGGCCAGATACCGTTCCACCGGAACGAGATCCTCACCCGCGAGGTAGGCGGCCAGCAGATCCCCTGCAGAGTTAACGTCTTTGGCCGGGTTCGGGAACAGGCTCTCGACGAGGGGCTGCGGGCCGGATTCCGCGGTGACCGATACGACCCTCGGCAGCACGTGTTCGGCCGTCCAGCTCGCGACGGCTTCTGGCGGCTGATCCTCCTCCAGGCCCGTTTGGGCGGCCGCCCACGTCTCGTGCCACACCTCCAGCAGGGCGAGGTAGAGGGTGAGGACCTCGGCGGCGAAGTCGTGCCTATCGCGCAGTGTCTCCGCCCGCCGGGCCGACGCCGCCCAGGGACTCGTCCGCATCACGTCGCCGCGCGGCATCGGTGATCACATCTTCTCGATGTTGACGAGGAACGCCTTGAACTCCGGAGTCCGCGAGCTGGCATCACCGACGAACGGGGTGAGCGCGTTGGCGAGCCAATGCTGCCCGGAGTTGATACCGACGAACCCCCAATGGATGGGGATGCCGATATGGTAGATCTTCTTCCCGTCTATCTGGAGCGGCCCGAGGCGTTTGGTCACCACCGCACGCACCTCGAGCTTGCCTCGCCTGGACGAGACCCTCACGTTGTCGCCGTTCTCGATCCCCTTCTCGCGAGCGAGTTCGGCCGGGACCTCGACGAAGGCCTCCGGCTGGAGTTGCACGAGCTTTTCGACATTCTGGGTGACGTAGTGCTCGTGTTCGGTGAGGCGGTAGGACGTTGCCACATAAGGGAATTCCGCCGCGGTACCGAACCGGCTCGGCCTGCCCGCCTGCTTGTCGTACTGGTAGGTCACCGGCGTCGCCGACACGTTGGGATGCAGCGGGTTCTCCACCGGCGACTCGATGGGCTCGTAGTGTTCGGGGAACGGACCGTCCGCCACGCCGTTGCTGAACAGCCTGCCGGTGCCCTCCCCTGTCATGATGAACGGCAGCGGCGCGTCCGCGCCCGGGGCGGCGTCGGGCTTGTAGTCGGGCACGTCGCCCACCCAGCTGCGTTTCCCGGCGTCCCAGGTGATTCCCGGCCGCTCCGGATCCCACGCACGCCCCTGCGGGTCGGCCGATGCCCGGTTGTACATCACCCGCCGGTTCAACGGCCAGCTCCACGCCCAGTTGTGGTAGAAGCCCATGCCGGTCGGGTCGTTCTTGTCCGGATCCTGGATGCCGTCCCGGCGTTTGGTCAGATTGCCGCTCTCCGGGTAGTGGCCCGTGTAGATCCAGTCGCCCGCGGTCGTGGTGCCGTCGTCCTTGAGATCGGCGAAGGTTTCCAGTCGCTCACCCGTACTGAGGTTCTTTCCATTGACCTCCTGGGCGAGCTCGTCCAGGGTCGGCTTGCGCGGGTTCTCGTAGGGCAGATCGATGTCGAAGATCAGGTCCGCACCCTTGCCGCCGTCCTGCCGGTAGAGGTCACGCACCCGGAGGAAGAGTTCGGCAAGAATCCAGTGGTCGTGCCTTGCCTCGCCCTCCGGTGGCAGCACCTGTTCTTTCCACTGTGCCCAGCGGCCGCTGTTGGTGAACGAACCGTCCTTCTCGATCCAGTGCGTGGCCGGAAGCATGAACACCTCGGTCTGCACCTTGGCGGGATCCATGTCCGGCGCGCGCCAGAACTCCGAGCTGGTGGTCTGGAACGCGTCCATGACGCACAGCCACTTGAGGTTCGACAGCGCCTGCAGCACCTGGTTGGAGTCCGGCCCGATGCTGGTGGCCGTCATCCCGGAGAGCATGACGCCTTCCATCTTGCCCTGCAGCGCTTGATCGAAGATCGAGATCCAGGACGAGTTCTGGGCGGGTTTGGGCAGGTTGTTGAAGGCGAACTCGTTGTCCTTCGTCGCCTTGTCGCCGTAGAAGGTCTTGAGCAGGCTCACCAGGAAGTTCCGGTAGTTCTCACCGAAGAAGTTCGCCGCGTTCGGGTGCAGCTTCTTCGGCGCGCTCGCCGCCATATAGTCATCGATGTCGCGCTGACCCGGCGCCGGAATTCGCAGGTAACCGGGCAGGATCTCCCAGGAGATCGCGTGGTCCGTGTTGCCCTGGATGTTGGCGTGGCCGCGCTCGGCGTTCATGCCGCCGCCGGGGCGTCCCATGTTGCCGAGCAGCAACTGCAGCAGTGCACCGGAGCGGATGAGCTGCACGCCGGTGGTGTGATGAGTGAGGCCGACCGCGTAGACGATCGTCATCACCTTGTCCGGCTGCCCCATCTCGCCGACCAGCTTCGCGACTTCGAGGAACTGGTCCCGTGGGATGCCGGTGATGCGCTCGACCATCTCCGGCGTGTACCGGCTGTAGTGCTTGCGCAGCAGGTTGAGCACCGAGCGAGGGTGGTCGATGTCCACTTTGGCGTGTTCACCTTCGGTTTCGTACGCCCAGGCCGTGGTGTCGTAGGTACCGGACGCCTCATCGAACCCGTTGAACATCCCTTCGTCGAACTCGTAGTCCTCGCTCACCACTAAGCCCGCGTTGGTCGCGTACTCCACGTATTCCTTGTGGTACAGGTCGTTTTCGAGGACGTAGTTGATCAGCCCGCCGAAGTAGGCGACGTCGGTACCGGTCCGGATCCGCACGTGGTGATCGGCGACGGCGGAGGTCCGGGTGAACCGCGGATCGGCATGGACCAGCTTCGCGCCGCGGTCGAGCTTGGCGCGCATGAGCCACCGGAAGCCCACTGGATGGGCCTCGGCCGGGTTGGCTCCATTGATCAGGATCAGGTCGGCATGCCTGATGTCGCGCCAGTGGTTGGTCATGGCCCCTCGGCCAAACGTGGCGGCCAAACTGACCACCGTGGGGCCGTGTCAAACGCGGGCTTGTTGCTCCAGATGCACCAGCCCTAAACCGCGCATCAGCTTGGTGGCTAAGTAGCCCTCTTCAGAGGAGAACGCTGCCCCGCCCGCGAAGGCGATGCCCTCGCAGCGGTTCACGACATTGCCGTCGGCGTCCCTCTCGACGAAAGTCCTGTCCCGTGAGGCCTTGATGTTCCTGGCGAGCTTGTCGAGGGTGAAGTCCCAGGAGACGCGCTTCCACTCCGTCGCGCCCGGCTCCCGATACATCGGACCCGGTACGCGGCGGCGGGATACGGCTAGCTCAAGCGACGTCGCGCCCTTCGGGCACAGGGTGCCCTCGTTGACCGGGCTGTCGGGGTCGCCTTCGATCTGAAGCAGTTCGACCTTGCCGTTCTTGGC
>WHSS01000081.1 GCA_009379975.1 Actinophytocola sp. | reverse complement strand
TGCTTGTCGCCCTTGGTCACCGTCGTCGTGTCGACGTCACCGCCGCCGTCCTTGACGGCTTCGCCGGTCTCCGGGTCGATCTCCAGATCGCCGCCGGTATAGGGGTTCTTGCCAGGAGCGGGCTCCGGGCTGGTGACGTCGGGGACCTCCGGGGTCTCCACCTTCGACGGCGGGGTCGGCGTTCCGCCACCGGTGCCGCCACCGGTGCCGCCACCACCGGTACCGCCACCACCGGTACCGCCACCGCCGCCGCCGGTTCCGCCGCCGCCCTTGCCGCCGTCCTTCGGCTTCTTCGGCTTAGGCGGAACCAGGGACGCGAACGGGTCGAACGAGGTGCTGTACGCACCGCGGCCCACCTTGTTGAGGTCCTCGGTGAACAGTTGCAGCGCCGCCGCGACCTTCTCGTGGGCCATCTTGACCCGCGACCTGGCAGCGCTCAGTGTGGTGTTGAAGTCATAGCCCATGTTGTCGAGGTACCCGAGCCAGCCGATGTAGGTGCCTTCCAGCGTCCCGCCGGTGTCGATTTTGTCGGCGATTCGGCCATACTCCCAGCCGGCCGGGATCCCATGGTCGGCACACCTGGAGATGGTCCGATGCAATCCCTCGGTGAGCGTGGAATCGTTATTGGCAGCGTCCGCGTTGTGACCGGAATACTTCTGGACGATCCCCTGTGGACCGGAATTCATGGTCACCCAGTCGACGAGTTCTTTGATGATCTTGCGCGAGGTTTCCCGCAGGCCGCGGGCGTTCCGGAG
Source organism: Actinophytocola sp. (assembly GCA_009379975.1). Classification (GTDB taxonomy): domain Bacteria; phylum Actinomycetota; class Actinomycetes; order Mycobacteriales; family Pseudonocardiaceae; genus WHSS01. The sequence goes on along the minus strand of WHSS01000081.1, from coordinate 19,161 downwards.
CATCACGGGCCACGAGTCGTAGGACGCGTCATAGGCGGCCTTGCTCAGCTTGTCCAGCTTCTCAGCAGCGGCATCGCCCGCGTCGCTGACCCACGCCTCTTGCAGCCCTTTGTGTGCGGCCTTGGTGCCCTTATACAGCGCATCCGTCGACGTGATCAGCTTCTGGATGATGTCTTCCCAGCCCGAGATGACGCCGAAATGGATCTCGAACAACTGGGTGCCGAGGTCGTTGTCCTCCGAGGTCCACTTCGGCTCCGGCCAGTTCGGGGAGCACGGCAGCGACTTCCACCGTTCATACAGGTCGCCGGGAAACCCGCGCAGCGTCGACCAGTACTCCTCGAAGGCGTCCGACAGCATCAACTCTTCGCTGTTGCTTTTGTCTTGGGTATCGACATCGAACGTGGTGGACAGTTGCTCACTGATTCTGTTGGCCTGATCGGTGATACCCATGAATCAGTCCAACTCCTTCTGCTTACGTTCGACCTCACCCTTGGCGATCTCGTCGTCACTGAGGTATTGGCTGACCGCGGAGGCGGTGGCCTGCACGAAATCTTCGAGGTATTTGGTCGCGGTCACCACCCCGGTCGCGACCTGCTCCATCGCACCGACCGCGGCGGTGCCCGCGCTACTGCTGCGGCCATCGACGCGCCCGAAATTCTCGGCCTTGATGTGCTCTTCCGCCGCGCGATCCGCCATCAAGCTGAAATCAATGGCGAGGCCGTCGAGTTCGTGATTGATCCGATTGATCTCTTCCCAATCGATCTTGTGGCCCTGGCCCATCCCCGCCCCCTTCACGTGTGTGGCGTCCTGTCACCGACTACGACGTACGCCGGCCGCCGTCGGTGCCGTCGCATATGCACCCAGAATCTACCGAGTCGCCTGGCGGGACGCAGCCATTCGCGAAGTTTGCTCCCACACATCGCCCAACCGTGAACGCGCACGGTGCGCTACGACGCGACCGACACCACCCCGGCGAGGCGCTCGGCGGCGGCCTGCGCCACGTCGTACTCGGTGGCCTCGACCATCACCCGCACCAACTGCTCGGTGCCGGACGGCCGCAGTAGCACCCGGCCGTCGGCGCCCAGCTCGGCTTCGACGGCCGCGACAGCCTCTCTGACCTGCTCTGACGCGGCTACCGCGGACTTATCGGCGACTGGGACGTTCACCAGCACCTGCGGCAGCCTGCGCATCACCGCGGCCAGTTCGGCCAGCGGCTTGCCGGTCGAGGCCATGCGACTCATCAGCCGTAGCGCGGTCAGCAGGCCGTCGCCGGTGGTCGCGTGCCGGGGCAGCACCACATGGCCGGACTGTTCGCCGCCCAGCGTGTACCCGCCCGCCCGCAACTCCTCGAGCACATACCGGTCACCCACCGCGGTGGTGTGCAGCTTCACACCGTGCTCGCGCATGGCGATGTGCAGGCCGAGGTTGCTCATCACGGTCGCCACCAGCGTCTCGCCGGACAACTCGCCCGCCTCGGCCATCGCCAGAGCCAGCACGGCGAGGATCTGGTCACCGTCGACAAGTTCACCGGCGGCATCGACAGCGAGACACCGGTCGGCGTCGCCGTCATGCGCGATGCCGAGGTCCGCGCCGTGTTCCAGCACGGCGGCCCGCACATCGTCGAGGTGGGTCGAACCGCAGCCGTCGTTGATGTTGATGCCGTCCGGCTCCGCATGGATGGCGATGACTTCGGCGCCTGCCCGGCGGTAGGCCTCCGGCGCGGCGAGCGAGGCCGCACCGTTGGCGCAGTCCACCACGACGCGCACGCCGTCGAGACGCTGCGGAGTCGCTTCGAGCAGGTGCCCCACATAGCGATCGAGGGCGTCGTCGACCTCGGTCACCCGGCCGATCTCTGCCCCGGTCGGCCCGGTGCCGTTCGCCCGCATCCCGGCCTCGATCTCGTCTTCGATGCCGTCGGGCAGCTTATGGCCGCCTTTGGCGAACAGCTTGATGCCGTTATCGGGCATCGGGTTGTGAGACGCCGAGATCATCACGCCCACGTCGGCGCCGGTCGCGGCGACCAGGTACGCCGCCGCGGGGGTCGGCAGCACACCGACCTTGCGCACGTCCGCACCTGCCGAGGTCAGCCCGGCGACCACCGCGGCTTCCAGCATCTCGCCGCTGGCCCGCGGGTCCCTGCCGACGACGGCGACCGGCCGGTGCGAACGGTCGTGTGCCGCGAGCACTCGCGCCGCACTCGCCGAAAGCGACAACACCAGCGCGGGGCTCAGCTCCGAGTTGGCGAGACCGCGGACCCCGTCCGTGCCGAATAGGCGTGCCATACCGTGAGCCTCCTTGGCGATCGATCCGACTACCGTAACCACCCCGCTACGCCATGCGCACCGGGGTCCGCGTTTCGGTTGGGACGAAAGCGAAAGCGCCCACCCGGTTCCCCCGGATGGGCGCTTTCGTCGCGCGGCGGTACCGCGATCAGCGCTTGCTGTACTGCGGAGCCTTGCGGGCCTTCTTGAGGCCGTACTTCTTACGCTCGGTGGCCCGTGCGTCACGGGTCAGGAAGCCGGCCTTCTTGAGCGCGGGACGGTCGTCGGCGTCGATCTCGACGAGCGCGCGGGCGATCGCCAGGCGCAGCGCACCGGCCTGGCCGGAGATGCCGCCGCCGTGCAGGTTGGCGCGGATGTCGAACGAGTCCACCTTCTCCACCGTGACCAGCGGATCCTTGATCAGCTGCTGGTGCACCTTGTTGGGGAAGTACTCCTCGATCGGCTTGCCGTTGAGCTTGAACCCGCCCGAACCGGGGACCAGGCGAACCCGGACTACGGCTTCCTTGCGACGCCCCACCGTGTGCGCGCTGCCACCGGCCGGACGGGACGGCTTCGGCGCCGCGGGCGTCTCGCTGGTGGTGACGGCCGCTACGGCCTCGGTCTCGGTGCTGGTCACAGGCTGTTCCTCACTCATCGGGTGGGAGGCGGGAGATGCCACTGCGCGGGAGGCGGGAGATGCCACTGCGCGGGCGGTGGGAGATGCCACTGCGCGGGCGGTGGGAGATGTCACTGCGTCACCTGCGCGATCTTGGTGATCTCGAATGTCTTCGGCTGCTGCGCGCCGTGCGGGTGCTCAGGGCCCGCGTAGACCTTGAGCTTCTTGCCCTGCGCGCGGCCGAGCTTGTTCTTCGGCAACATGCCCTTGACGACCTTCTCGACCAGCCGCTCGGGCTTGGTGTCGAGCAGTTCGCCGAAGGTCCGCTTGCGCAGGCCGCCGGGGTAGCCACTGTGGCGGTAGGCGAACTTCTGCTCGCGCTTGTTACCGGTGAGGGCGACCTTCTCGGCGTTGACGATGATCACGAAGTCACCCGTGTCCACGTGCGGTGCATACGTCGCCTTGTGCTTGCCGCGCAGCAGGGTCGCGACCTCGGTCGCCAAGCGGCCGAGGACGATACCCTCGGCGTCGATCACGTGCCAGGCGCGCGTGATGTCGCCGGGCTTGGGACTGTACGTAGGCAAGGTGCTACCTCATCGTCAAGATGGATTGTGGGCATTCGTGCGAGCCTAGCGCGCCCTTAACCGGACACGCCGCATCGCACAACGACGTCTCAAGATACCTGGCCGCCTCACACCGGAACACAGCGGGGTGCACGTATGCCCCGGCAGTGCGCCCAAGGCGCCCCTCGGCTCGCCGCGACGCTGTAATCTGCACGCCGATAACCCGCACCGCCGACCGCGCCATCACCTCGGGGGACAATCATCGTGACCGCCCGCACGGCCACTCGCCTGCGCCGAAGTCAGCAACGTCACCGCCGTCTGGCGACAGTGCTTTGCGCGAGTCTCGCGATCACCGGGTGCGGCACCGCACACAGCGGAACCGCGGTACCCGACGGCGCCGCGGTCGCCGAGTACGTGGGCACGAAGTTCGAAAGTGCGCTGAACGACCTCAGCAAGGATATCGCCCGGCAAGTCGACAAAAAGGTCCGCATCAAACGCTATATCCGGCTCGACGAACGGTGGCTGGATACCTCGATCGAGGGCGCCCGGCGCGGTTCACCACCGGAACGGGCGGTGAAGATCCTGAACAACAAAACCCCCGCCGACCAGCGGGTGTTGTTGGAGCCGGCGGGCAGCGAAGTGGAATACATGCTGCTTGGCGGCGTGTATTCACAACTCGCTCCGACGCCGTGGATAACCCTCCCCAATGCCGCGGACGGCTGGGAGTGCACCTGGAGCGGTGCCCAGGACGCCTGCAAGATCGCCCAGGCCATCAGCGAAACGATCAAGAAAGACGCCCGCGCCGTACTGAGTGCTCGCAGCGCGGAAAACGGTGACGTCGAAGTGCTCGGCGAAATGAGCTACGACGCGTTCTTCGCGAGCCGCGTCATCGCGCTACCACAGGACGCCGTCGAGCAAATTCGCGAAAACTTCGGCGACCGGAAGATCAAGACACGCTTGCTCCTCACCGCCGAGGGAAAGGTGAAAGAGGTCGCTCTCGAAGACAAGGCTTCGACCGATGCGCACAAGCTCGAACTCGAGATGTCCTACACCGTTCTCGGCGAGCCGAGCGACAGCGATTTTCCGCCCAAGCCCAAGAAGAAAGACGTGACCGCATTGCGCACCAAGGCCGAGGTGGACAAGTTCTACGCCGGACTCGACAAGCTGCACGGCCAGTGACCGGTTCACTACCTGAGTCGAAGAAGTTCGCACGGCAACAGCGATGAGAGGTGCCGGATGGGCCAGCCGACAGGCGATCAGCGACCGCAGTGGGAACCCGCCCCCGGTCAGCGGCAATGGCAGCAGCAGCCACCACAGCAACCCCAGCCGTACCACTCGCCTGCGTACGGCGGCTTCCAGTCCGGCGCATATGGCGGCTTCGGCGCTTTCGCGGAGGTCACCCCCAAGCGAAACCGTGGCCGCGGCAAGTTCGTCATCGCGGGGATCATCGCGCTGGTGCTCATCGCGGCGGGGGGCGCGGTCGCCTGGCAGTTCGGATTGATCCACTTCAGCGATGTGCTCGACGAGCAAGCCCTCGAGACCGGTGTGAAGCAGGTGCTCACGAACAACTACGGCGAGGCGGACGTCACCGCGGTCGACTGCCCGTCCGGCCAGCCGGTGACCTCGGGCCACCGGTTCTCCTGCACGGTCGAGATCAGCGGCGCGACCAAAGAGGTCGGGGTCCGAGTGCTCAACGGCGAACCCGAGTTCGAGGTCGGTGCGCCCCACAAGACGGAATGAAAGACGCTTTCAGTCCGTTCAACGGACTGAAAGCGTCTTTCAGCGGCCTGTGGTTACGAGAACATCCTGGTCGCCTGACCCTCACCCTCCTGGTAGCGACCGAGAGCGTCCTGCACCGCCGTACCGATCGACGACAGAACCCGGTTCAGCTCCTCGGCGGAGTCATCCCACTGCTTCTGCTTCGCGCGGTAGGCCTCCTGCGCTTCACCTTCCCAGGAGCCCATCAGACGCATGACGTCCTTCTTGAGGTCCTCGAGCTCGGTGTTCATGTAGTCGGTGGTCTGCCGGATGTCAGCGGCCGCCGTTTCCAGGGCGCCATACTGAACGTTGATGCTCATCTATCTTCTCCCTCTGGTTTCAGTGCTGTGGATGGATGAACGGGCTCAGCCGTCAAGAACGTTGGAGAGCGAGTTGATGGACTGCGAGTGCTCTTCTTCCTGCGCCTCGTAGCCACTGCCCGCGGTCTTGAGCAATTCGCCGATGTCGGCGAGCGCGTCGTTGAGCTTGCGAGAGTTGGCATCGAAGCGGTCCATCAGCTGACGGAACGCGGTCGCCGCGCCACCCTCCCAGGCGCCTGCGGTCTGCTCCATGTTGCCGCGCAGCTTCGACAGCTCGGAGCTGAGGTTGCCGTTGACCCGGTTGACGTCACCGTGAATTCGCGTGAATTCAGCGATCTCACCTTTGTAACCACCCATTTGGGAGTTACCCCCTTCTCGATTGTTTGTGGTCGCACGCTGTTCGTTTCGTACGAGCCTTACGACGAAGACCCTGCCATGGTTGGTTCCCACTTGTCTCGCACGACCTGTAAGTCGTTGCAGGAGTAAACGCGAGAAAGGGGAACCGCACGCACACGGGGTCGCACGGAGGGGGCCACAACGCCGGCCCCTGGCCCGGCGACAACCCTCTGACCAGGGGTGATGCCAGCGTTCATCCGCCGAGTAGTCCGCCAAGTGCATGGTTCCCCGGAGCACGTTCGCGCTCGCGAATAGCCACTTCCGAGATCACCCACAGGGGGCGGCGGTGCGGTCACCCGGAAATCTTCATGGTCCGCACGACCTCTTCGCAGGCGGCCTTCAACCGTGCCTTGCCCTCCGGGGTCCACCGGCAACCGACACTAATCTGCACGTTGTTTTCGGCGAACACGAACCAGTCGACCGGGCTGTTTTCATCCGGCTCGCTGTAATGAATGACCGGCCGCCCGCCGAACTCGAGATCAGGATCGACCGCGCTGAAGCTCGTCTCGGACTCGTCGAGCCGGGTCCGCAATTCGCGAAGGAACCGTTCCCGGTTGGACTCGAAGTCATAGCCGAGGGTGAAGTCCTGCACCGAGATGAGGTCGCTGCCGTCCCGCGCGTCCGACGGCCGCACCACCACCCGCCGAAAATCCTGGTTCACATCGGTCTGCTCCCAGTCAGACGGATGATCGAACTCGTAGCTGAACGCCGCGACGTCGGGACCTCGGGTCAGCATCACGACGAGTACGACGGCGCCCGCGACGACCAGTACCGAACCCGCCGCCAGCCATGGCAACAGCCGCTTCGCCCGCTTCGGGGAAGGCAGGCGCGCCGTCACACCCGGCTGCGCCGCATTCGGCGGCATTCCGGCGGGCGCCGCGATCCGCTGGGTCGGACCCGATCCGATGGCGGCCGGATGCCGGGGTGGCGGCGGCGGGCGCCCGGCCGGTGCGACACCCTGCGGGGCAGGCACGGGCGCCGAGACCGGCCGGGCACGCTGCCCGCCCTGCGCGGCGAGCACCGCCCGCATCGCGCCGCGGGCGACCACCGTCTCCGGCTGATCCAGCGTGGTGGGGACGATACCGATGCGCTCATGCACCAGCCTGGCGATCATCGGGATCCGGCTCGAACCGCCGACCAGGAACACCCCGGTGAGCTGCGATGGCCGCAGCCCGCCCTCCTCGATCGCCAGCGAGGTGAGCGCGACCGCCCTGCCCAGCGGGTCCGCGATCAGCCGCTCCAGGTCATGCCGGGTGACATGCGCGTCGGCGAACGGCGGCGGCATCGGCACGTCGGTATAGGTATGCCGCGACAGCGTCTCCTTGGCACCACGGACGTCTTGCCGCAACACCCGGCGACGGCGGCGATCGGCGAGTTCGCGGCCCTCCATCAGGTTCCGCCACGCCGCGCGATCGGCCTCCGGCACCATCGATCCCACGTGTTCGAGCAGCGCCTGATCGATGTCCGCGCCGCCGAAGCTCGGATCGCCCTTGGTGGCGAGCACCCGGAACCCGCGATGCGTCATGCCGGGTGCACCGGCACCGTTGTCCTGGCCGACGACACTGACGTCGACGGTGCCGCCGCCGACGTCAAGCACCGCGAGCACCTCAGGAGCACCGCCGCCGTGCTCGGCCTGGCGCGGCCGCTCGGAGCGAGAGTGGAACACCGCGGCGGCCACTGGCTCCGGCACCAGCGCCACGTCGCGAGCCAGGCCCGCCGCGGCCTGCCGTAGCGACCTGGTGCGCATGACGCCCCAGTCCGCGGGGTGAGTCAGCACCAGCAGGTCGACCTCGGCGCCCCCGGCGAACCGCCGCGCTTCGGCGAGGGCCCTGCGCAACACGGCTTGCACCACATCGCGCACCGAGAGCACCGTCGACCCGAGCAGCAGTTCGCCCTCGTCGATCCGGCGTTTGGGGTGCGGTTCGTACCGGGAGGGGTCGACGGCCGCCTGGCGTTCCGCCTCCTGCCCGACGAACAGCGTGCCGTCCGGCGCGGCATACACCGCGGAAGGCAGCAGCGGGTGGCCGTCGATGACAACCACCTGCGGCTGCAGGTCGTTGACCGCCGCCACGACGCAGGTGCTCGACGTGCCGAAGTCGACGGCCACCCGCAGGGTCATGCCGGCGCCCCGCTTACGCGGGTACGCGCCGGGCCGCCCCACGTCACTCCGGGTCGATCCACGACACCTGGATCAGCTGCTTACCGACCTTGCGGCTGATGAACGTCCCCCTGCCCGGCGGCATGACGGAGGGCTTGATGTTGCCGAGCAGCTGCCCTTCGTCCTTCGAGCCGTTCATGATCAGTCCGGGCGCGGCGATCTCCTTGAGCTTGCCGAGCACCTGGTCGTACAGCGCCCGGCTCGCGCCACCGGTCCGCCGTACCGCGATCAGGTGCAAACCGACGTCCTTGGCCTGCGCGAGGAACGGCGCGACCGGCTGCAACGGGTTCCCGCTCTGCGTGGCGACCAGGTCGTAGTCGTCGACGATGAGGAAGAGCTCGGGGCCCTTCCACCACGACCGGTTCTTCAGCTGTTCCTGCGTGACGTCCGGCCCTGGCAGCCGCTTGTTCATCGAACCGGCGACGTCCTTGACCATGTCCGTCAGCTGGTTGGCGGAGACCGCGTAGCCGAGCAGCTGATCGCCCTCGATGAAGCCGAGCATGGTCCGCCGGTAGTCGACGAGGATCATGACGGCTTCCTTGGCGGTATACCGCTCGCTGATGCCCTTGACGATCTGCCGCAGCAGGTTCGTCTTACCCGACTCGCCGTCGGCGAAGGCCAGGAAGTGCGGGTCGGCGTCGAAGTCGAGATACACCGGCGACAGCTCGTCCTCGTTGATGCCGATCGGCACCATCTTGGTCCGCCGGGGCTCCTGCTTGAGCACGTCTTCGTAGCGCACCAGATCCGGCAGGAGCCGCACCGTTGGCGCACGCCTGCCCCGCCACGCCTCATTGATCCGCTTCACGGCATCGGCCACACCGTCACCGACGGTCTCGTCGTCGCTGGAGCCGTCGATCCTGGGCAGCCCGCCGAGGAAGTGCAGCTTGTCGTGCGTCAAACCGCGGCCGGGACGGCCCGAGGGGATGTTCGCCGCGACCCTGCGGTCGATGTCCGACTCGCTCGGGTCACCGAGGCGCAGCTCGAACCTGGTACCGAGCATGTCCTTGATCGCGGGCCGGATGTCCGCCCAGCGGTTGTTGGCGATCACCACGTGCACCCCGAAGCCGAGACCTTGCGTCGCCAGCTTGGTGATGGGGATCTCGAGCTCTTCGAAGTCGTCGCGCAGCGCCTTCCAGCCGTCGACGAACAGGAACGCGTCGCCGAACGGGTCCTGCTCCGGGCTGATCCGGCCCTGCCGCTTGAGGTTCCGGAAATCGGCCATCGAGTCGACGCGGAGCTCGCCGAAGCGGGCTTCGCGCTCGGCGATGAGGGTGGTCAGCTCGGCCACGATCCGGCGCGCCTTGTCCGGCTCGCGGCGGGCGACGGCGACGCCACCGCAATGTGGCAGCCCGTCGAGCGACGCCAGCGTGCCACCACCGAGGTCGATGGCGAAGAACTGCACTTCTTCCGGGGTGTGCGACAGCGCCAGCGACATCATGATGGTGCGCAGCATCATCGACTTACCGGCCTGCGGGCCACCCACCACGGCGCCGTGGCCCGCGGCGCCGGAGAAGTCCGCCCACAGCGGGTCGCGACGCTGCTCGTAAGGCCGGTCGACGATCCCGATCGGCACCTGCAGCTTGCCGTTGCCGAAGAAGCCGACCGGGGAGAGCCCGCGGTCCTCGGTGGGGTTGAGGTTCGGCAGCAGGGTGTCGAGCGAGTTCGGCTCGGTCAGCGGCGGCAGCCACACCTCGTGGGCAGGCGGGCCCTGGCCGGCCAGCCGCGAAACGATGACCACGAGCTCCGTCGGCTCCTCGCCGCCCTCTTCCTTCTTCGCTTCCGGCTTCTCCTCGACCTCGGGCTCCGGATCGGGCTCCGGCTCCTTGGGCAGCTCGATGTAGTCCGGCACGAACAGCCGGGGCCGCTTGTCCGCACGCACCACGCTGGTCTGCGGCCCGGTGGTCTTGATACCGGCGGGACGGTAAGGGCCGGAGACGTAGGCGGCCTTGAACCGCTCCAGCGTCGAGGTGTCGTACTTCAGGTACCCGCCGCCAGGCGTCGACGGCAGCTCGAAGGCGTCCGGTACCCCGATCGCGGCCCGCGACTCCGCCGCGGAGAACGTCTTGAGACCGATGCGGTACGACAGGTGCGAGTCGAGCCCGCGCAGCTTGCCCTCTTCCAGCCGCTGCGAAGCCAGCAGCATGTGCATCTGCAGCGACCGGCCCAGCCTGCCGATGGCCACGAACAGGTCGATGAAGTCGGGCTTGGCGCTGAGCAGTTCGGAGAACTCGTCGACGACGATGAACAGGGCGGGCATCGGGTCCAGATCGGCGCCGTTCTCCCAGGCCTTCTGGTACTCCCAGGCGTTCTTGAAGTTCCCGCCGTTCTTCAGGGCTTCCTGCCTGCGGTTCATCTCCCCGGCGATGGCGTCCTTCATGCGGTCGACGAGGATGACTTCGTCGGCGAGGTTGGTGATGACGGCCGAAACGTGCGGCGCGCCGTCGAGGCCGAGGAAGGTCGCGCCACCCTTGAAGTCGACCAGCACGAAGTTGAGCGCCGTCGAGGAATGCGTCGCCAGCATGCCGAGCACGATGGTGCGCAGGAACTCCGACTTACCGGAACCGGTCGCACCGATGCACAGCCCGTGCGGCCCCATGCCCTCGGCCGCCGCTTCCTTGATGTCGAGGAACACCGGCTGCCCGTGCTCGCCGACCCCGAACGGGACGCGGTAGCGGTCCCGGATCGGCCGCGGCCGCCACGCCTGCTGGACGTCGAAGGTCATCGGGTCGCCGGGGATGCCCAGCAGCTCCAGCATCGAGGGGTTGGACATCAACGGCGCGTCTTCTTCGTCATCGCCCGCCGCCGCCGACCCGATCCGGTAAGGCGACATGCGCCGCGCGAGCGACTCCATCTCCACCAGGCTGAGCGTGTCCGGGCTGCCGAACCACTCGACGCCGCCCGCGTTCTGCGCACCGAGCTGGTACTGGTTGATGGCCAGCCGGAGGCCGCGGCGCGCGGCGAGCTTGCTCAGCGAGCCCGAGACGTCGATGAGCGTGACGCCACCGAGGCCTTCCTCGATGATGAGCCGCTCTTCCTTGGTCAGGTCGGCCTCGTCGAGCACGATGACGATGTGCGGGCCCTCGGTGTAGGGCACCTTGCGCTGGAACCGGGGCCGCGGGCCGAGCTCCTCGGAGAGCCAGTCCTCGATCTGCTGCAGCGATCCGGACATCATCCGCAGCTGGCCGATGCCGTCGGTCAGCGTCGGGTGCTGGTTGTGGGGTAGCCACTTGGCCCACTCCCACTGCTCCTTGGCACGCCCGGCACTTGCCACCGCGATCAGGACGTCTTCCGGGCTGTGCAGCGTCACCAGCTGGGCGAGCAGTGCCCGGGTGAACGCGCGGCACCGATCGCGCTCGCCGTTGAGGCTGATCGCGGCGAAGCCCCGCACCGAGATCTGCGTCGGCAGGTCACGCACCAGCGAGTTCGCCCGGGTGAAGCGGCGCAGCGCCAGGGTCGAGATCGGTTCGAGCTCGTCGATCGGGCCGGTCTGCGGCGGCACCAGCCGCGTCGCGAGCCGGTGCGAGCTCTTACCGACGCGCAGGTGCATGAAGTCCTTGTCGCCGGTCCGGCGCTCCCACATCCGACGGCTGGTCGCGATCGAGAGCAGGGTGCGCGGCTCCGGGTGCACCCACTCGAGCGCGGCGTGCTGCTCGACCATGGCCTCGCGCGCCCGCTCCCGCATCTGGCCGAGGTAGCGCAGGTAGTCCTTGCGGTCCTCGTTCATCTCGGCCTTCTTCTGGCCGCCGCCCCTGCCGCCGCCCGCGAACATGCCGACCATCGACATCATCATCATCATGGGCATCATGAGGAACATGGGGCTGCGCATGCCGCCGCCGGAGTCCTTCATCGCGGTGAACATGAACGCGACCATGCCGATCATCGCGACGATCATCACGACGGGCATGAGCTTCTGCACGATGCTGCCAGGGATGTTGCGGGGGATCTCGGGTGGCGGCTCGAGATGCACCTCGCCACCCGGCGTGCGGGGAGCAGGCATGCGTGGCGCCCGCTTGAACTGCACCGTGCTCACCGATGGACCCCTCTTCTTCCCGGCGACTCTCCGATCCCTGGACACGTTATCGAACCGCGCTGGCGCATGGGTGCCTGGCGGGCGAATTCGCCCGCTTCGATCGTGGGACTCACTGGTCGCGGTGACTCTCGCCCAGTGGTGTACTAAAGCACGCCTGATGAACTCAGCACGCCGATTCACGGGTAGGCCGTGTGGCGGGCGGTGAAGTTCGGGTATAACAAGCGCGGCAACTCTTTGACAACTCAGGGGGCGGTTTTCAGGTGGCTACGAGCACGACGGTTTTCAGCCGGGTGACGGTGGTGGCACCGCGCACGAGGATCGACGTCGCGCTGCCCGCCGATGTCGCGGTGGCCGATATCTTGCCGCTCGTCGTCGAGATGGCGAAGGAACGCACGCCGGACGGCGGCTCGTCACACGGCGGCTGGGTGCTGGCGAAGCTGGGCGACGCGCCGCTCGACCCGAGCCGGACGCTGGCCTCGCTCGGCGTGGTCGACGGCGAACTGCTGCAACTGCGCAAGCGCAGCGAGAACCCGCCGCCGCCGCTCTATGACGACGTCGTCGACGCGATCGCGGAGTCCAAGCCCGACAACTTCCGCCCGTGGACGCCGGAGACCGCCCAGTGCGCCGGTCACATCGCGGGCGGGCTCGCGCTTGCCGTCGCCGCCCTCGCGCTGTTCATGGGCGGCACGCTGTGGGGCGGCAGCGGGATCACCGCCGCCATCGTCGGCGGCATCGGCGCGATCGGCTGCGTCGCACTCGGCGCGGTGCTCGCGAAGGCCTACGACATGGCCGCCACCGGCGTGGTGATCACCGCGACCGGCGGGCTCCCGCTGGCCTTCGTCAGCGGCTTCTACACCGTGCCGGGCGTGTCGATGACGGCGAACCTGCTGCTGGCCAGCGTGTGGCTGGTGATCATCGCCTCGGCCGCCATCATGCTGATCGGCTCGGGCATCTCGACCTTCATCGCCGCCGCGACCGCGGGCGCGCTCGGCGCGATCACCTTCCTGTTCGCCCTGCTGATCGACCAGACACCGGCCGGATTCGCGTCGGGCGCCGCCGCCGTGTCCCTCGGCCTCATCTCGCTGCTCCCGCGGGCGACGATCCTGCTGGCCAAGTTGCCGTCGCCGGTGGTGCCCGGCAGCGCGGAGGAACTCAAGGAAGACAGCAGCTTCCCCGACTTCGGCGTCATCGAGCGCCGCACCACGGTGGCCCACGAGTACATGACGGGGCTGCTGATCGGCTGTGGCGCCGTGGTGGCCATCTCGGCGGTCATCGCCTCGTCCGCGCCGGAATGGTACGGCGTCGCGCTGGCCATCGCGGCGACGCTGGCGCTGCTGTTGCGCGCCCGCACCTACGCCAACGGCAACCAGGCCATCGCGCTACTCACCATGGGCATGCTGGCGGCGGGCGGGATCATGCTCGGCTGGACGATGACGGCCGAGTGGTCGACCCGGCTGATCTGGATCTTCGGATTCCTGGTGCTGATGGCCGCCGGGGCCTTCGTCGTCGGGGTGATCTTCCCGCACCAGCGGTTCTCCCCGCCAATGCGGCGCTCCGTGGAGATCATCGAGGCGATCAGCATCGCGGTCGTTCTGCCGCTCGCGCTCGGCGTGCTGGGGCTTTACTCCGAACTGCGCGCGGTCGGTTCGGGCATTCTTGGCTAGCGTGCCCCGGCTTGGGGCTAGGCTCGAACCGGTTCATGGACCGTCGTTGATGGGATGTCGAGTGGGGACTGCACGGAGGGGATCGATCAAGGCAGCCGCGGTGACGCTCGCCGCCTTCTTCGGCGCGGTCGGGCCGGGAATCAGCCCGCTCATCGCCGTGGCGCAGGACGAGCCCCGGCCCCCGTGGGCGCCGCCGACGAACGTCGCGTCGAAGCCGAAGGACTCCGGCGGGCCGGACACCGAGTACCTCAAGCGGGTCGAGTGCGTGACCACGGCCACCAAGGGCCACCAGCAGGTCGAGGCCGACGTCATCAAGGACATCCCGTGGGGCCAGGCCCATCTGCGGCTCTCGGAGGCCCATGACTACGTCAGGGCCAAGAGCAGGCACGGCAAGATCGGCGTCGACGAAGCCAGCGGAAAGCCGCTCAAGGTGGCGGTGATCGACACCGGGGTCACACCGCACGCCTTCTTCCAAGGGCGAGTCAAGGCAGGCGGTGACTACGTCCAGAAGAACGGTGAGGGTGAAGACGGCCTACTCGACTGCGACGGCCACGGCACGCAGGTCGCGGGGATCATCGGCGGGAACCCGAACAACCCTGACGTCGGCTTCATCGGCGTCGCACCCGACATCGAGATCATCTCCATCCGGCAGTCGAGCCAGAACTACTCGGAGAAGACCGAGGAAGAGATCGAGCAGGAGCGCAAGGAAGCCACGGCGAAACGCAAGCAGGCGGCGGATGAGGCCCGGCGCAAGCGCGAGGCGGCCGAAGCGCAGAAGCGCATCGACGACCTCAAGCGCGAAGTCGAACGCAGCAAGAACGACGATGATTCCAACGGCGGCAGCGCGGCGGCGGGATCGCCCGATGGGCGGACGGCGCCCGGCCAGGACGGCGGCCAGGGTGACCCCCGCGCGCAAGGCAACAGCAGCGGGGCGGGTAACCAGGAGACTCTCGCGGAAGCCATTGTCCGCGCGGTCGACAAGCACAAGGTCGACGTCATCAACATGTCGGTCGACGCCTGCCGGCCCAACTCCACCGGCCGCACGTCTCAGGAGGCGAAGCTGCAGGCCGCCATCCGGCACGCTGTCGACGAGGACGTCGTCGTAGTCGCGGCCGCGGGCAACAAGGGCGGCTCGTGCCAGCAGAACGACACGCCGGCCGAGGACACCGGCCTGATGCCCGACCCGAACAACCCTCGCACGATCGTCACGCCGCCATGGTTCTCCGACGATCTGCTCGCGGTCGCCGCGATCGACGAGTCAGGCAGCGTCGCCGACTTCAGCATGCGCGGGCCGTGGGTCAGCGTGGCCGCGCCCGGCACCAAGATCATCTCGCTCGACCCTGCGCGGGGCTCGTCGGCGCTGGTCAACGTCATGTTCAACGGCGAGTCCGCCGAACACATCCAGGGCACCAGCTTCGCCTCGCCTTATGTGGCGGGCCTCGCCGCACTGGTCAGGCAACTACACCCGGATCTCGACGCTCGCGAAGTCATGGAGCGGATCAAGACCACCGCACAGCACCCTGGCGCGACGGGCGGCCATGACCAGTTCATCGGCTACGGCGTGATCGACCCGATGGCGGCGCTGACCGCCACCCTGCCGAGCGACATCGGCGCCGACACCGCCGAGGACATCGCACTGCCCTCCGACATGCCGCCGCCAGGGGGCCCCGACAAGACGCCGATGATCGTCGCGCTCGCCGGCTCGGGCGGCGCGATCGGCGCACTGGGCATCACGCTGTTCGTCGTGCACACCATCCGCCGTAACCGGACCGCGGAGTAGCGAGCCGAGGGCGCGACTAGAGCGCGGACACGCGCGACTGGAACGCGGACACGCGCGGGCGCTCAGCCGGTGCCTGAGGCGTCGGTGTCGGTCTCCTGGCCCTGGTAGCTGGCGGCGCCATCGGCGACCTGCACCGAGTCATACGTGGCCGATGCGGCCTGCAGGTTCAGCGACACCGCCGTCGGCAGCAGCTTGATGATGTTCTCCGGCGCGGGGCGCCGGTCGCTCAGGCCGAGATGCTCCGCGGTGTTGGTGTCCGGAATGCCGTAGCGCATGCCGCGGTCGGAGATGAGCTGGATCGGCCCCGACTTGAACGAGGACTTGCTCGTCGCCGAGTGGACCACCGCGCCCCGGCCCGGCGGCATGTAGAAGTGGTTGACCACGATCTTTTCCTCGTTGGCCTTGCCGACCTTGATCCGCTCCGGGTTGCCGGCGTCGTCCTTCGGGAAGGGCAGTTCGTTGCCGTAGTACATGGTGGTCCGGCCGTCCCGCTCCTGACCGGTCCCGGACAGTGCCCAGCCGACGCAGGTCGTGGGGTGCTTCAGCGGGTCGAGCACGGTGGGGATCTGCTGCGGGTAGTCGTCGACCGGCATCGGGGACGGGCTGTCCCGCATCTCCTGCAGCCTGCTGGGCGCGACCGAGGGGATGTTCGTATCGGTCGAGTGCTTGTGACGGATCATGCTGGCGACCGCCTGCGTCACCCGCTGCTTGCCGTCGGCCAGTACCACGTAGTAGTCGGTCTTGCCGGGATGGTCGACCGCGAACACGTCGCCGACCTTTGCGTCCCTGCCGTCGAGCTCGAACTGAACCTCCTGGTTGAGCCCTTCGATGTGGGGCGCCTCGAGCGAGCCGACCTCCTGGATCGAGTTCAACAGGCCCATCGACATCGGCCGGGTGGTCAGCCCGTTCAGCTGCAGCGCCTCCATCACCGACGGGTCGTCCTTGGGAATGCTCGCCCGCACCATGTTGGCCCTGCGGTTGGCGGTCTCCTCGGGGCGGTAGATGAGATACAGCTCGCCGTCGACCCGTTCGACCAGCAGCGCGACGTTGGCTTCGAGGGGCTTACCCAGCTTCGGAACACCGGCCAGCACCGCCGTCTCCTGGGATTTGTTCGCCTCCGCGAGCCGCTCACTCTCCGGCAGGTCCTCGCGCAGCGGCAGGTGGTGACACACCGCCCAGTGATCCGAGATCCGCTGCTCCTTACCCGGTAGCTGCATGTGCGCGCCGGGGATCCCCTGCGGCCTGCCGCGGGGAATGTCCTCGAGCCGGTCATCGGGGACGATCACCGGCTCGACGACGTTCACCGGCTGCGCGGCCGCGGCGGCCTGACCTTCCCCGCCTTCCCCGCTCGACTGCTGGCCCATCAGGATCAGCCGGGCCGACGCGAGGTTGAACGTCGGGATCAGCATCTCCTTGGGCTCCGCGACCTTGACGAAGATCTGGCCGGACTCCTTGCCGATCACGATGCCGTTGTCCGGGGGCTTGGCCGCGGGCTTGAGGATGCCGAACACGAGGAAGCCGAGCAGTCCGATGGCGGAGAGGATCACTCCGACCGTGGTGGCGCGCGAGTGGGTGCGCAGCGGATCGTGCAGCATCACCGCGTCTTTGCGCACCAGCGCGGAGTTCATCCGCCGCACCTCGAACCGGTACGCCTGGACTTCGGTTTTTCTCGTCGGATTCGATGGCATTTAGAACCTGCGCCTCTCCCACTCGCGGTACGGTTCGCAGGATAGCGGCACACGGACCGTCAGGTGTTGGGATCTCCTAATTCCCGATAGTGTTCATGTGCACGGGACCGGGTACCGTGCCTCAGCAGGACGTACGAGGGGAAGAAACGAGCGGATGTCCGTTAGCACTCCGCCACGCCCGCCGGGCCGTGGACCAGCATCGCAGCAGCCAGGCGCGCATCCGGCAGGCCCGCCCGGGATGCCGCCACCCGGTCGTGGCACGCCACCCGGTGGGGTACCGCGACCGCCTGCCCCTGCCGCGCCGCCAGGGCGTGGCGCCCCGGCCACAGCGCCCTCCCGGCCATCGGGGCCCCCCGGGCCTGCTGCTCCCGCCCCACCGGCACGGCCAGGCGGTCCCGGTGGCGGGCCAGGACGTCCGGCACCGCCCCCACAGACCGCACCCCCCGGCCCCGGTGGGCCAGGTGGCCCGAGTGGACCTGGCGGTCCAGGTGGACCGGGTGGACCGGGTGGACCGGGTGGTCCCGGAGGTCGCAGTGGCCCGCCGCCGCGGCCCGAAGGTCAAGCACAGCCGCCCGCCCGCCCAGCGGGGCCGTTGCACCCGGCGCGGCGGCGCACCACCAACATGACCCTCTTCGGTCTGCCGGTGATGAACCTTGTCCTCATCGAGGTGGGGTTCGCGATCGGCGTCATCCTGGTCGCCGGCCTGCAGAACATGGCGTCGTTGATCGTCGCGATCGCGATTGTGGCCGTCGCCGTGCTCTTCGCAATCCTGCGGTGGCGCGGCCAGTGGTTCACCCAATGGCTCGCGCTCGAACTGCGCTACTTCATGCGTTCGCACGACACGCCACGACCGCCCGTCGCCCGCGCCGGCCTGGAAGACCTCAAGGAAGGCGACGAAGACGCGGTCATCGGTGACGACGACCCCCGCGTGAACGTGCTCCGGGCGGCCATCCCGAAGCTGGTGGTCGCCCACGGCAGCGACCACGACCGGCAGCCCGTCGGCCTCGCGTGGGACGACGGCAGCTGGACGGCGGTGCTCCTCGTCGAGCCGACGCCGGAGCTGATCTCCAGCGCGAGCAACTCCGCGCCGCTGCCGCTGTCGGTACTCGGGCCGTGCTTGGAAGACCGCGGCGTCGTCCTCGACTCCATTCAGGTGATCTGGCATACCTATCCGGGTAGCGCGGCGTTGCCTGCCGATTCCCCCGCGCTCAACTCCTACCTCGAGGTACTCGGCCCGCTGCCCGCCGCGGCGAGGCGCACCACCTGGGTCGCCGTGCGGCTCGACCCTCGCCGGTGTCCCGCGGCCATAAGGGAACGCGGTGGCGGAGTGGTCGGCGCGCATCGTGCGCTGATCGGCGCGCTGTCCCGCGTCCGCAACGCGCTCGATTCGCGCGAGATCCCCACCCGGCCGCTCGATCCCGACGAACTGCTCCGCGCGGGCGTCACGGCGTGTGAACTCAACGCCGCGGTCGCCGCGGGTGGCGGCGTGAAGCTGCAGGAACGGAAGAACCGGGTCATCGCCGCCGGGGTCCGGCACACCAGCTACGCGATCACTCGCTGGCCGAAGGGCAAGGTCAGCACGACGCTGAACTCGCTGACAAGCGTTCGTGCGCTGTCGGCGACGGTCGCGATGTCCATCTCGCCGTCAACCGATGACGGCCAGGTCGGGCTGCGTGGCGTGGTCCGGGTGAGCGCACGGAACGAGCAGGAACTAGACGCCGCCGACAAGCGGCTCAACTCCGTCGCGGAGCGAGCCGGCGTCGCGCTGACCCCGTTGCGCGGGCTCCAGGTCGCCGGGCTGGCCGCGACGTTGCCACTGGGAGGGACCGCATGAGGACTGCTTGCAGGTCCGAATCATCGGACACCATGCCGGCCGACGCCAAGTCATCGGCGCGGCTTGCCGCGCGCCATACGGAGGCGGCATGAG
>WHSS01000071.1 GCA_009379975.1 Actinophytocola sp. | reverse complement strand
TCGTCGGTCAGCCCATCGAGATCGGACTGCTGGCCGCCGTTGAGCACCCAGCTGCGCTCGAAGCTGCGAGTGCCGAGGTCCGAGGGGACTTCCGTACCGCCGAAGTGGTGCATCCCCAGCAGGAGGATCTCGTGGTTTCCGAGCAGTGTCCGCACCGCGCCGCCCGCGGCGGCGGCCTGCCTGTCGAGCCGCATGACCAGGTCGATGGCGGCGATGCCGTCCGGCCCCCGGTCGACGAAATCACCGAGGAACCAAAGGTGGGTCCGCTCGCCTGCCCAGTCGCCCGACTCATCGAGCAACCCGTTCTCGCGCAGCGCGGCCATGAGCGGCTCGGCGTGCCCGTGCACGTCGCCGACCACATACGTAGCTGGCTCGTGATCGTCACTCACACCTCAGACCATATGCCCGCCACACACCGCTAGCTGCTCAGGGTCGATCCGATCGCGTAGCTTGCGCCCCTCGGGCGATTACCGGGGTCGCCGGATGCACCTCGACCGCGGTGGCCTTGACCGAAACCTCGATCTCGCTGCCCGGCTCGAGGCCGAGCTCCGCGACGGCGGCAGGCGTGAGATCCGCCGCGATCCCGGCCGCCCATCCGGCGC
This sequence comes from Actinophytocola sp., assembly GCA_009379975.1. Classification (GTDB taxonomy): domain Bacteria; phylum Actinomycetota; class Actinomycetes; order Mycobacteriales; family Pseudonocardiaceae; genus WHSS01. Next base: position 20,289 of record WHSS01000071.1, on the reverse strand, counting down.
CCGGCGTCCCGGTCCGCAAGCGCGTGACCGGCCCGTGCGATTCGACCGATGCCAGCGTCGCGACGGCGGTGTTGCGCGGACTGCCATGGCCGGCGCCGACCGGGTACACCGCGATGACGCTCGGCGCGAACACCGCGACCGCGGCCTCGCCCCGCACCGCGTCCGGCGCGAGGATGCCTTGGAGTAATGACCCGTCGGCCGTGCGCAGGCCGTCGGCGACGGCGTGGCCCGCGACCAAGTTCAGGTCCGCGATCCTGGCGGTGAACTGGGTGCGCGGCGCGGCAAGCACCTCCCGCGTCGGGCCGCGTTCGACCACCCGCCCGTTCGCGAGGACCACCACCTGATCGGCCAGCGCGATGGCGTCGAGCGGATCGTGCGTGACGAGCACCCCCGCGAGCCGCTCGTCGCCCTGTCGCAACACCCTGCCGAGCAGCGCGCGCATCGCGGGCGCGGCATGCACATCGAGCGCGGCGAGCGGTTCGTCGAGCAGCAGCAGCCTTGGCCGTGTCGCGAGGGCCCTGGCCAGCGCCACCCGCTGCGCCTGACCACCGGAAAGCTGCGCGGGTTTACGCTCGGCGAGCTCGGCGACGCCCACGTCCGCCAGCCACCCGCTCGCGATCTCGCGCGCGCGTTCCTTCGACTGCCCTTGCGACGCCGGCCCGAAGGCCACGTTCTGCAACACGTTCATGTGCGGGAACAGCAAGGGCGTCTGTCGCAGCAGGCCGACGCCCCGTTGGTGTGGCGGCAGCGCGTGCACCGCACGACCGGCGATGCTGATCGTCCCGCGAGCGGCAAGCAGCCCGGAAAGGCAGTCCAGCAGCGAGGACTTACCCGACCCGTTGGGCCCGAGCACCGCGAGCACTCCCCCCGGCGGGACGTCGAGGTCGATCGCCAGCTCGAACTCGCCGCGGTTCACCTGGATGTCGGCTTGCAGCATCAGCCTCGTACTCCTTCGACCGCGCGCGGCCTCGCCAGCACGATCACCGCGATCGCGATGACGATCAGCAGCAGCGAAAGGGCCACCGCGCTGTCCACATCGGCTTCCGCCTGGGCGTAGACCTCGAGCGGCAGGGTCCGGGTGACACCCTGCAAGCTGCCCGCGAACGTGATGGTCGCGCCGAACTCACCGAGCGCCCGCGCGAAACTCAGCACCACGCCCGAAGCCAGCGCGGGCAACAGCAGGGGACAGGTGACGCGGGTGAAGACCGTCCACGGCCGCGCGCCGAGCGTGGCGGCGACCGACTCGAAGTCGTCCCCGGCCGCACGCACCGCGCCTTCCACGCTCACCACCAGGAACGGCATCGCGACGAAGGTCTGCGCGATCACCACCGCCGCCGTGGTGAACGGGACCCGGACGCCGGTGGTCACATCTATGAGGTAGCCGAGGAACCCGGTACGCCCCAGCAGGTAGAGCAATGCCAGGCCGCCGACCACCGGCGGCAGCACCAGCGGCAGCAGCACCACCGCGCGCAGCACCCGCACCCCGCGAACACGCGAGCGAGCGAGCACGATCGCCAGCGGCACCCCGAGCAGCACGCACAATACTGTCGAGATCGCCGCGGTGAGCAGCGACAGCCGCAGCGCGTGCAAGGACGCCTCGGAGGTCAGCAGCGCCGGGAGCCGGGCGAAGTCGGTGCGCAGTAGCAATCCGATCACCGGCAGCGTCACCAGCGCGAGTGCGAGCGTCGCCGGGATCCACAGCGCGACGGGGACCCGGGCACCCACCGCTCGTGCGTGCTTTTCCTTGCCGGGGGACTCGCCACCACTCACGAGCCCGCCCCTGCCTCGGACCCGAATCCCGCGGCCTTGAACACCCGCAGGCCGCGGTCACCGAGCACGAACTTCTCGAAGTCTCGCGCGAGCGATGGCTCCACCGCATCGGCGATGGTGGCGATCGGGTAGCGGTTGGCCACCGCCGCGGCCTCCGGCACCTTGACCGCGTCGACCGTCCCGTTCTCGGCCAGGACGTCGGTGACGTAGACCAGGCCCGCGTCGGCCTCACCGGCGCGCACCTTTCCCAATACCGACTTGACGTCCGGTTCCTCGCTCGCGGGCCGCACGGTGATGCCCGCGTCCCGGATGAGGTGCCGGGCCGCCCGGCCGCACGGCACCTGCTCCGCGCACATCACCACGGTCAGCGCGTCCCGCGCGAGGTCGGCGATGCCGTTGACCCGCATCGGGTTGCCCGGTTCGACGGCGATGGTCAACCGGTTCGTCGCGAACGTGGCGGGCTTCCCAGCCAGCCGCCCCGCGCGCGCGACAACGTCCATCGCCGCCTCGTCCGCCGAAGCGAACACATCGGCAGGCGCCCCCTCTGCGATCTGCTGCGCGAGCCTGCTCGAGCCACCGAAGTTCACCTGGACATCCACACCGGGGTGATCGGCTTCGAACTGATCCGCCAGCGTGGTGAAGGATTCGGTCAGCGACGCCGCGGCGTAGACGGTCAGCGTCTCGTCCGCCGATCCCGGCGCACACCCCGCCACCGCCAGCGCCATCACCAGCGCACACCACACAGGTCGCATCGCTCTCACTCCCGGGGCGTCTCGATGACCACGTTGGTCGCCTTGACCACCGCGACCGCGACCGCACCGGGCTCGAGGCCGAGTTCGCGCACCGCCTCAGTGCTGAGCAAGGACACCACCCGGTGCGGGCCCGCCTGGATCTCCACCTGCGCCATCACCTTGTCGGCGACGACGTTGGTGACGAGCCCGACGAACCGGTTACGCGCGGATCGGCCCACCTCGGACGGGTCGGCGACGGTGGCGGCCCGTGCCCGGGCGAACGCCGCCAGCTTCGCGCCGTCGACGACGTGCCTGCCTGCTTGATCCTCCACGGCGCGCAGCTGCCCGGACTTCAACCATCGCCGGACTGTGTCATCGCTCACACCCAGCAGCCGAGCGGCCTCGGAGATACGAAATAGCGGCATAGCGCCAACTCTATATCCGCATCTGAGTGGAAAACCAGCGAAAAGACACGCAACTGCGAACGTCTGACGTGACGGCCATTTTCCCTGTCGGCAGGCACCGCTACCCTGGTGAAGGTGACGGCGATTGACCTCGGCCTGCCCCGTGTCGTGCAGGAACCCAGCAAGACTGACACCGCCGCGCGGCCGGACACGCCCGGGCTCGTGGACTCCTTCGGCCGGGTGGCGACCGACCTGCGCGTCTCGCTTACCGACAAGTGCAATCTGCGCTGCACCTATTGCATGCCGGCAGACGGTCTCGACTGGATGCCGGACGAGCAACTACTCTCCGACGCCGAGCTGCTCCGCCTCATGCGCATCGCCGTCGAAATGCTGGGCATCACCGATATCCGGCTCACCGGCGGCGAGCCACTGCTGCGCCCCCGGCTCGAGGACCTCGTCGCGGAGATCACTTCGCTACACCCGCGCCCCCGGGTCGCCATGACCACCAACGGCATTGGCTTCGCCAAGCGCGCGAAGCGGTTCGCCGAGGCGGGTCTTGACCGGATCAACGTCTCGCTCGACACCGTCGACCGGGAGACCTTCCAGCGCGTCACCCGCCGGGATCGGCTCAGCCATGTCCTAGCCGCGCTCGCCGCCGCCCGCGAGGTAGGGCTCGACCCGGTGAAGATCAACGCGGTCCTCATCCGGGGCGTCAACGAGCACGAAGTCACCTCACTGCTGCGTTTCACCCTCGAACACGGCTACCACCTGCGATTCATCGAGCAGATGCCGCTCGACGCCCAGCACAGCTGGGACCGCGCCAACATGATCACGGCGGACGAGATCCTCTCGATGTTGCGCACCGAGTTCACCCTCACGCCGAGCACCGAAGCACGCGGTGGCGCGCCCGCCGAGCGCTGGATCGTCGACGGCGGAGTTGGGGACGTCGGCGTCATCGCCTCGGTGACCCGCCCGTTCTGCGCCGCGTGCGATCGCACCAGGCTCACCGCCGACGGCGCCATCCGCTCCTGCTTGTTCAGCCAGGCCGAGACCGACCTGCGAGCGCTGCTGCGCGGCGGCGCCGACGACGACGAGATCGCGGACGCCTGGCGTGCCACCATGTGGGCCAAGCTCGCCGGGCACGAGATCAACGACGCGGGGTTCGCGCAGCCGCTCCGCCCGATGAGTTCCATCGGCGGTTAGGTCAAGGCAGACATGACGGGCACCCACACCGATCCCACCACCGTCGGCGACACGCAGCAGCCGCGCGTCGCCCTGCAAGTGCGTTATTACGCGTCCGCCCGGGCCGCGGCTGGCACCGAAGCCGAGTCGTTGACGCTGCCCGCCGGCGCGTCGGTCGCCGACGCCCTGCGGGTACTCCGCGAGCGCCATCCGCAGCCGCTTACCCGCGTCCTCGAAGCCGCGAGCTATCTGCTCGACGGCGTCGCGGTTCGCGACCGGTCCACCCCGCTGCCCGCGGCCGCCCAACTGGACGTGCTCCCCCCGTTCGCGGGCGGTTGAGACCGGTTTTCGGGTTTGACCTGCTGTCTTTTCGTGCTGCACCAATGGGCCAACCGGGCCTCAACCACGTGACTCAGACCTCACTGAGGGTGAATGATCTCAGCTAGGAAACAGACCGATAACGACGCTCTGACCTGCGTCAACGTCGCAATCGTTACCGGAAGGCTATTGTTACCGTGATCTAGAACACATCCGCTTAAGTTTCCGTTCATGGTTTCGGTTACGTAACGTCGATCCTCGGTTGGCCCCGACCAGCCAGAGCTACACCGGGAATCCGTGCGCCACACCCTGTCCGACGGAAGCCCGGAACCATACCCCGAGCGAAAGCAAACTCCGGGACAGGGACGCGGGGTGACCCCCGGCCAAAAACGGCGGCGCGGAGGATGAGTTAGGCCCCAAATGTCTTACCGAGGCAAGCACCGCAAGATGTCATCTGCTACCCGCAACATCGCTCGCGTTGCCATCGCGGGCGTGGCTGTCGGTGCTCCGATCGCTATGGCTGCCCCCGCTCAGGCTGCGTACAGCCCGAACTGGGACATGCTCGCGCAGTGCGAGAGTGGTGGCAACTGGAGCATCAACACCGGTAACGGCTACTACGGCGGCGTGCAGTTCTCCCACAGCACCTGGCAGGCCTACGGCGGCTCCGGCTACGCGCACCAAGCTTCCAAGGGCGAGCAAGTCCGGATCGCCGAGAAGGTTCTCGCCAGCCAGGGTCCCAACGCCTGGCCCGCATGCACCCAGAAGACCGGCTGGCACGTCGCCGGCGGCAGCGGCAGCTACCAGGGCTCGAACACCGAGGGCGGCGCCTCCGCGGAGCAGGCCCCGGCGCCCAAGGCCGCTCCCAAGGCCGCTCCGGTGAAGGCTCGCGTCGCGAAGTCGAACCCCGAGGGCGACTACACGGTCAAGAAGGGCCAGACGCTCTCCGAGATCGCGAAGAAGGAGGACGTCAAGGGCGGCTGGACGAAGCTGCACAAGCTGAACAAGTCCTACATCAGCGATGCGGACTTCATCCTCGTCGGCCAGAAGATCGCCACCAAGTGATCCAGGCCTTGTCTGCCTGATCCTGGCAGTTGCTGTGCCCCACCGTCGTCCCCGGCGGTGGGGCACAGCCATGTCCTGGGGTATGCGGGCGGGCCGAAGGTGGCCTTGGGCGCCATATAGGCACCCAATGGCACCTTGGTCCCGCACCCCGATGACAGACGTTCCGATAGTCCCCGCGTCAAATCCACCGGACTCGCCACGCTACGGCGAGTTGACCCACTCATCGGTGCCGTCGGCGAAGACCTGGTGCTTCCAGATGGGTAACCGATGCTTCGCGGTGTCGACCAGGTCGCCGCAGGCGGCGAAGGCTTCCTGGCGATGGGCTGCCGCCACCGCGCAAGCCAGTGCGACGTCGCCGATCTCGAGCGCGCCGACCCGGTGGCTCACCGCGATCGCCCTGACCCCGGCATGCCGGGCGGTGACCTCCGCGACGACCGCATCGAGCACATCGCTCGCAGTCGGATGCCCCTCGTAGAACAGCGAGCGCACCGTACGGCCGCCGTCGTGGTCACGCACCACGCCGCCGAAGGTCACCACCGCACCCGCAGCGGAGTCGGCGACCAGGTCGGCGTGCTCGGCGACGACGACCGGTTTCTCCGTCACCTGCGCGAGCACCACGCGGACCGGGGCAGGGGCTGCCTCGTTCTCAGTACGCGGATGATCCCCGCCCGCGAGCTGCGACAACGCATGCTCAACGACCCCGTCCAGCACCCGCAGCCCGTCGATGACGCCACCGCGCGAGCCGGGCAGGTTGACCACCAGTGTCGCGCCGGCGACGCCCGCGACGCCCCGGGAGAGCACCGACGTCGGCACCGCGGGCAGGCCCGCCGCCCGCACCGCGTCGGCCAGCCCGGGGATTTCGTAATCCAGCACCCGCGCGGTGACCTCCGGCGTCCGGTCGGTCGGTGAGATGCCGGTGCCGCCCGTGGTGATCACCAGTTGCACGCCGTCGGCGACGCACGCGCGCAGCGCGTCGGCGACGGGCTCGCCGTCCGGCACCACGATCGGCTCCTCGGCGGCGAACGAGCGCTCCGCGAGCCACTGCGCGATCACCGGCCCGGTCTTGTCCGCGTAGACGCCCGCCGCGGCGCGGTTCGACGCCACGATCACCCGTGCGGTGCGCTCTCCCATCACTCTCGCCCCTCCGGCCGCGTCCACACGCCCGACTTGCCGCCCTCCTTGCGCTCGAGCCGCACGCCGTCCAGCGTGGCGGCGGCATCGACCTTCTTGATCATGTCGTGCAAGGTAAGGCCTGCCACCGCGACCGCGGTCAGCGCTTCCATCTCGACGCCGGTGCGATCGGTGGTCTTCACCGTCGCGGTGATGGTCACCTCGGCCTCACCGAGCTCGAAGTCCACCGTCGCGCCCGAGATGGCGAGCGGATGGCACAACGGCACGAGATCTGGGGTGCGTTTGGCGCCCATGATGCCCGCGATCCGGGCGGTGGCCAGAGCGTCACCCTTGGGGAGTTCGCCCTCGGTCAGCAGGCCGATGACCTCCGCAGTGGTCTTCACGACCCCGGTAGCCACCGCCGTGCGGGTAGTGGCGGACTTGGCGGACACGTCGACCATCCTGGCCGCGCCCGCCTCGTCGAGATGACTGAGTCGCATCACGCCATCCTTAACTCGCTGATTCGGCACGCCGGGCCGCCGTCTTGACCGCTTCGGCGACCGCGGGCGCCACCGCCGAGTCGAACACGCTCGGCACGATGAACGACGCGTTGAGCCGCTCGCCGTCGACCACGTCGGCGATCGCGTCCGCGGCGGCAAGCAGCATCTCGTCGTCGATGTGGCGGGCATGCGCGTCGAGGAGGCCGCGGAACACGCCGGGGAAGGCCAGCACGTTGTTGATCTGGTTCGGGTAGTCGCTGCGCCCGGTCGCCACCACCGAGGCGTGCCGCTGCGCCTCGATGGGGTCGACCTCGGGGTCGGGATTGGCCAGCGCGAACACGATCGCGTCCTTGACCATCGTCGCCACCTGATCCGCACCGAACAGATTCGGCCCCGAGACCCCGATGAACACGTCGGCACCCTCGAGCGCGTCGTGCAGGGTGCCTTCGACCTGCGCCTTGTTGGTGTTCTCGGCGATCCACCGCACGTTCTCGTTCATCTCGCCCAGCCCGGGGTGCACGATGCCGCGCCTGCCGACCGCGACGATGTCCGCCGGGTTCTTCAGCTTGATCAGATTGATGATGGCGGAGCCGGCGGCGCCCACCCCGCAGACCACGATCTTGCAGTCCTCGATGTCCTTGCCGACCACCCGCAGCGCGTTGCGCAACGCGGCGACCACGACGATCGCGGTGCCGTGCTGGTCGTCGTGGAACACGGGGATGTCCAGCTTCTCCCGCAGCCGTGCCTCGATTTCGAAGCAGCGCGGAGCGGCGATGTCCTCCAGGTTGATGCCGGCGTAGACCGGCGCGAGCAGCTCCACGGTCCGGATGATCTCCTCGGTGTCCTGCGTATCGAGGCACACCGGCCAGGCATCGACATCGGCGAACTTCTTGAACAGCGCCGCCTTGCCCTCCATGACCGGCAGCGCGGCGGCGGGGCCGATGTTGCCGAGGCCCAGCACGGCCGAGCCGTCGGTGACCACCGCGACCGTGTTGCGCTTGATGGTCAGCCTGCGCGCGTCCTCGGGATTCGCGGCGATCGCCTGGCAGACCCTGGCGACGCCGGGGGTGTAGGCCCGGGAGAGGTCATCGCGGTTCCTCAACGCGACCTTGGAGGTGACCTCGATCTTGCCACCGAGGTGGATCAGGAACGTGCGGTCGGAGACCTTGCGCACGTGGACGTCCGGCACCTTCTCCAGCGCGGCGGTGACCCCGTCGGCGTGCTCGGCGTCCACCACGTTCGCGCTGATGTCGACCACGATGCGGTCCGGATGCGACTCGACGATGTCGAACGCGGTCAGCACCCCGCCGACCTCCCCGACGGCGGTGGTCAGACCGCCGGCGCTATTGGCGTCGGCCGGAGCCTCGACGCGGACGGTGATCGAGTAACCAGGACCTGGAACTGCCATGAGAACCCCGCAACGAAGATGAGCACGGACTAGGAATGACCCTATCCCGTGACCGGTCATCCACCATCCGGTGGTCGCCCTCCCGCCGGGAGCGCCGGCAACCGATTCCCGGCTGGTCGTAACCGGCCGTGCGCCTGCGTCACGGGGTCTTGTTGATCTCGGTCTCCGGGTGCACGTAGGGCACCGTCTGCTGCGGGAACGTCACTTCGCCGAACGGGGAGAGCGAGCCCTGCCGGTCGGCGGCCAGCTCGGAGACCGGGTGATCGCCGTCATCCGCCTGCGGCCAGGCCGGGTCGATCCGGTCCTTCGCTGCCTTCTTGCCGTTTGCCACTTCGTCCTCCGCTGTCGGTGTCTCACCCCGGATCATAATCCAGGCGCTTGCACACCCCCGCAGTGCGAGCCGCCCCGCGCTGAAAGACGCTTTCAGTCCGCCCAGTGGACTGAAAGCTCCTTTGACTCCGCCCAGTGGACTGAAGGCGTCTTTCAGCGCACGGATCTCCAGGTATCGTTGCCATGATGCCGGCGACCTCACTCGCAGCCGCTCTTCGATCGGCTACCGACGATGAGCTGGCCGCCCTGTTACAGCTACGCCCCGACCTGGCGACGCCGCCCCCCGCGGACGCAGGCGTGCTGGCCACCCGCGCGGGGACGCCTAGCTCGGTCGCGCGGGCTTGCGAAGGGCTCGATACCTTCACACTCGCCGTGCTCGAGGCGATGCTGCTGCTCGACGCGGACGCCGCACCGGTCCCCCGATCCGCGGTGGACAAGCTGGTGGGCGCCGACACCGCGACGGCGTGGCAGTCCCTGCACAGGCTGGCACTCGTGTGGGGCGACCCCGACGACGCGCAGTCCATTGCCCGCGCCGCCCGAGACGCGCTCGGGCCGTTTCCCGCCGGTCTCGGCCGCGCGGTCGCCGCACTCGACGACACCGATATCGCCGCCGCCGTCGCGGAGGTCACCGATGACGAGCGCCGACTGCTCGCCACCCTCGCGGCGGGCCCGCCGATCGGCCGGACCCGGGACGCGGCCGCCGAGGTGTCACTCGAAGCGGCAGGCTCCCCGGTGCAGCGCCTGCTCGCCCGCGGCTTGCTGATCCGGCGTGACGATCAGACCGTGGAGCTACCCCGCCAGCTCGCGATACACCTGCGCGGCGGTCAGGTCTTCACCCCGGCCTCGCTCACCGAACCGCCCCTGCGCACGAACCCGCACACCGAGCACACCGTCGACCAGGTCGCGGCCGGGGAAGCCATGGAGCTGATCCGGCACACCGAGGCGCTGCTGGCGTTCTGGTCCGCGACACCGCCACCGGTCCTCAAGGCGGGCGGGCTCGGCGTCCGGGAACTGCGCCGGGTGATGCGTGAGCTGGCGATCGACGAGGTGCGGGCGGTGTTGCTGGTTGAGCTCGTCGTCGGCGCGGGCCTCGTGGCCGACAGCAACGAGACGACGGCGGAGTGGGTACCGACCGTGCTGACCGACAGCTGGCAGGTGGCAACGCCCGCCGCGCGCTGGGCCGTGCTGGCGTCGAGCTGGCTCACGCTGCCCCGCCTGCCAGGCCTGGCTTACGCGGCGGACACCCCGGATACCTCAGCCTCCGCCGCCGACAAGCCCCCGACGCCGCTTTCCGAGCGGCTACGGCGGCCGCTGGCGCCCCGGACCCGGTGGCGGATACTCGACGCCCTCGCCGCGCTGCCCGCGGGTACCGGCGTCAGCAGCCCGGAAGACCTCGTTGCCGTGCTCGCCTGGCGTGCACCGAGACGTGGCGGCAGGCTGCGCGACGAACTGGTCCGCTGGACGCTGAGTGAAGCGTCGGCCATCGGGCTCGTCGCCCTCAGCGCGATGACGACCGCGGCGCGCGCGCTGCACAGCAGCGCCGGCGAAGCACCGCAGGACGAACAGCGGTGGCTCGCGACGGAGGCGATGGCCGATGCGATGCCTGCCCCCGTCGACCACGTGCTGGTGCAAGCCGATCTCACCGTGGTGGCGCCCGGGCCGCTCGAGCCTCGGCTCGAGGCCGACGTCGCGATGGTGGCCGATGTGGAGTCGGCGGGCCACGCCACGGTGTACCGGATCACCGAAGCTTCGGTGCGGCGGGCGCTCGACGGCGGCCGGGCCGCCGACGAGCTGCATGAGCTGTTCGCGAGCCGGTCGCGGACCCCGGTGCCGCAGTCGCTGACATACCTGATCGACGACGTCGCCCGCCGCCACGGCCGGTTGCGCGGCGGGGCATGCGCGTGCTTCCTCCGCTGCGACGACGAGGCGCTGCTGGCGGAGGTGCTCTCCCATCCGGCGGCCGATGAACTCGGGCTGCGCAAGATCGCGCCGACCGTCGTGGTGAGCTCGCTACCGCTGGCCGAGGTCATCGACGGCCTGCGCGCGAGCGGGTTCACGCCGTCGGCGGAGGGCCCCGACGGCCAGGTGATCGACCTGCGGCCACGCGGCAGGCGGCTCGCTGCCAGGACTCGCACCGCCCGCTCCCCCGCCGCGGCGAGCACCCTCGGCGAGGAACAGATCGCGGCGGTAGTCGCGCGGGTTCGCGCCGGCGACCGAGCCGCGAGCACCCGGCGTGGCGCCGGGGTACGGAACACCGCGGGCACCGGCGACACCTCGGCCACCCTCGCGCTGCTGGCGGCGGCGGCACGGGACCGGCGAGCGGTCTGGATCGGGTTCGTCGACGCGTACGGGACCGCGGCGCAGCGAGTGGTGACCCCGGTCAGCGTCGGTGGCGGCATCCTCGACGGCGCAGACAACGAGCGCTATCCCCTGCACCGGATCACGTCCGCGGCCTTCGTCGAGGCATGAACGGCCCGACTTATGAATAAGACGCGCTGCCACCACGCTCAGAGCTCGTGCAAGCCCCGCAGCAGCCGTTCGGTGAACTCGACCGAAGTCCGATCGCCGAACGTGAGCCCTGGCTGCTGCACCAGCACCAGGCCTGCCTGAACCATGTCGGCGACGATCACCTTCACCACACCGAGCGGTAGCCCCAGCTCCGCGACGATATCGGCCAGGGTGCGCGCCTGGGTGCAGAATTGGCAGATCGTGCGATGTTCGACGGTGCGCACACCCTCGAGGCGCCTGCCCTGATCGCTGGTGGTGACGAGCACTTCGAGCGAAAGGTTCTGATCCGGGCGGGTCCGGCCCCTGGTGCGCGCGTAGGGGCGGGCGAGCGAGACTTTGCGCTGCACGGGCGGCTGCGCGCCCTGGTCCTGCACCGGATACATGCTCGGGTCATCCCTATCGGCTCGGTCGTACATCGGCTGGCTGTTTCCCCCGCTATCTACTTCCTCCGCGTTCGCCATAAAGCTGCTCCGGCACCCCCGCCGCGAGCCACTGTCCCAGCTGATCCGCCACGATCGTCATCTCATAGGCCACCGCGCCGAGCTCACATCTCGGCGACGCGAGGGCGGCGAGGCTGGAACCGTCGTCGATCGACACCAGGAACAAGTACCCGAGCTCCATCTCGATCATCGTCTGGTTCACCGCGCCACCCTTGAAGCACTCGGCCGCACCGCCGGCCATTCTCATCAGTTCCGAAGCCACGCTCGCCAACTGCTCCGCACGATCCGGCGACAGGTCCGCCGATGCGGCGAACAGCAGACCGTCCGGGGAGACGACAACCGCGTGAGCGACTCCTGTGACTCTGCGTACAAAGTCCGTGACCAGCGCGCCGAGGCTGCCCGAGTGCTGGCCAGCGGACGACGTCACTATCCCTCCTTGCCGCCGTATCCGACCCGTTCGTCGGGCCACCCAAGCTGTTTAGCCCCCACCGCCGCTCGCGAGCTCGCGCTCGTCTGCACGGGGTCAGCGTATTCGTCAGCGCGAGACTGTCGAGCCCTGCGCCTGCCATCGGCGAGGCTGATCATCCGGCTCCTGACGGCCTCCGGAGACCGGGAGATCATGTCCGTTCCCAGCGGCTTCGACCGCCGTGTCCTACGAGTCGTCACAGCCGTTCTGACCAGGTCAAACAGGTCATGGTCCACCTCCGCCGGACCGCCGGCGCCGGGGGCGGATTCCTCGCCGTGAAGATCAAGTTCGCCGTGCGACGGCGGGGCGAACTCGCGGGCAACACCGGCGGGCAACTCGATCGAGTTCACCCCATTGGCCGCACCTACCGGGCGCAAGGACCGCACCGTGGGTAACTGAGCCATGACATCCGGGACATCCGGCTGCACCGAGGGTTCCGGCTCCGGCACCGACCGTGCCTGCCCGCCGTTTCGCGACTCCTGCCACGGGGGCACCGAGATCGGCGCATCCCGCTCTTCAGCCCCCGGCCTCTCGTGCGTGTTGCCGTGAGCATCGGGGGACGGCTTCTCACTGTTGTGGTGACCGGGGGCGTCCACCGCCGTGAACCACTTCGTCAACAGGTCCCGGTAGACCGGCAGGCGTTCGGTCGGCTGGTCGTCATCGAGCGGATGCGACCCGACGACGGCGCCGTCCACCGCGGCCCGCTCGGCGACGACCGGCGCACGCCTCGGCGGCGCGGGTGCCGCCGGCACCAGTGCCAGCGGGGGGCTCGGCCGGTCGGTCCGGCGGCTCGTCGTCTCGAGCCACTCCGGGCGCCTGCCCGGCTCGGCCGACGGCCGCTGTTTCGCATCGGCGGGCAGCTCACCGAGCAGGGCGGCGGGCACCAGCATCGATGCGGTCAAACCACCGGTGGCTGCCGGGCGCAGCTTGACCTCGAGGCCGTTGCGCTGCGCGAGCCGGGCGACGACGTAGAGACCCATGCGCCGTGATGCCTCGACGTCGATCTCGGGTAGCTCAGCCAGCCTGGCATTGGCCGAGTCGATCGCGGTCTTCGACATCCCGGGGCCGTGGTCGGTGATCTCGACGAGCCAGGTGCCGCCCTTACGCATCGCGCTGAACACCGACACCGTGGTGTCGGGCGCCGAGCCGTTGGTCGCGTTCTCCAGCAGCTCCGAGATGACGTGCACGACGTCGCTCGCGGCATCGCCACGGACGGCGATCTCAGGTGCCGACGCGATCTCGACGCGCTGATACTGCTCTATCTCCGACAGCGCGGCGCCGAGCACCTCCGACGCGGCGACCGCGCCCGGCATCATCCGTGCGAAGTCGTTGCCGGTGAGGACCAGCAGGTTCTCACAGATCCGGCGGGACCTGGTCGCGAGGTGATCGAGCTCGAAGAGGGCCGCGAGCGTGTCGGGGTCCTGTTCCTCGGCCTCCATCCGGTCGAGCAGATCGAGCTGGCGGTCGGCGAGCTCCTGGCCGCGGCGCGAGAGGTTGAGGAACATCGAGTTGACGTTCTTACGCAGCTCGGCCTGCTCCGCCGCGAGCCGGATGGCTTCCCCGTGCACGGCGTCGAAGGCCCGCGCGACCTGGCCGACCTCCTCGTTGCTCGTCACCGGGACGGGAGCGACATCGGTCGGGCGGACACCGCCGGGGTCGACGAGTAAGCCGTGCACCGCGGCGGGCAACCGGTACTCGGCGACCTCGAGCGCGGTGCTGCGCAAGATCCGCAGCGGGCGTAGCAGGGACCTGGCGATAACGATCGCGAGCAGCACGGCGAGCAGCAGCAGCCCGACCACGATCGCGCCGTCACGCATCGCGGAGTTACCCGCCGCCGACGCCAACTCGTCGGTGCGCTGCTGCATCTGCACCAGCATCGCCTCTTCCACGTCGCGGGCGAGGTTGGCGGTGTAGGTCGCCGCCGTCTCCCACTCGGCGGGCGCGAGCTGGCTGAAGGCCCGGCCGTTCTCCGCCCGCACCATGACCGATTCCAGGATGCGGTTGCGGTTGTCGACGATCAGCCCGGTCACCGTGTCGTCGTACATCTGCTGCTGAGCCGCCGACGCGAACTTGCGGAAATCGGTGCGCCATGCGTCCGCCTCGGCGTTCGCGGCGCCGAGCAGCCGCCTGCGATCCGGCACCAGCTCGCCGGTGGCGAGTGCCTCGGCGACCAGCGCCCTGGTCACCGACATCTGATCCTTCACGCGCGAGAGCGCGGAGCCCGCCAGCTGCAACCGGACCAGCTCGGGTTCGTTGATGGTGGCGACCGACTGCTCGCGGGCCGACAACAGCGATGAGATCAGCTCGCTGTAGGACCGCAGCACGGCGTCCGCCGGGTAGGCCGCGTGCTCGGCGCCGTAGCGCAGCCTGGTCAGGTTCTCGAGCCGCTGCTGGAGTTGCTCGAACCGTTTCGTCGGCCCCGGTGACAGTTCCGGCCTCGCATCGTTGAGCGCCTGGTTGAAACCGCCGAGCTCCCGGTCGACACGACCCCGCTGCTTGGTGAGCTCGCGGTCATTTCCGCCGCGGCCCTCGGCGATGTAGCGGACCGTCATGTCGCGTTCGCGTTGCAACACATGGACCAGGCCGGCGACCGCGGTGTCGGTACTGATCCTCGCCGACAGCTCGGCGAGCCGCTCCGCCGACGCGACCTGGGTGTTGAAGCGCATCCCGATCAGGACGAGCGCGGTCAGCGTCGGAATCAGCAGGACGGCGACGAGCTTGCTGCGCAGCGTCCAGTTCCGCAAGCGCCATCGCCCGTCTTCCTCCCCGGAGCCAGGACGCATTACCCGCCTCAACGAGCCGCGAAACCGCCCGCCGACAGGCGCGGACCTGGCCGCGGCCGCATGCCGTTGCGCACCGCCTGGGTCACCGGTCGCGGATAGGGGCACACTGAGGTCCTTCTCGGTATTCACGCGGTCATTGACAACAGCCACCGTGCCGGCCCAAGGGCCCCACCGGCTCGCACTGCCGTAGCAGGAGGGTACTGGGATGGCGACGACGGGAAAACCCCGTGCAATTGCAGCTGCGAGTGCGAAAGGAGCGTCACGTTGGCCGATTCGGTCAATTCCGAGGCATCGTCGACGACCTCCGGCGACAAGGGGTTCCCGCGGTGTCCAAGCTGACTAGAATCGCGTCGGACCTGCACACCTGTCGATCTCGGAAGGCATCCATGCGGCGCTTCGCGTGCCCTCGTAAGGCGGCGGCGCGACGCGTCGGTGCGATGATCACCGTGTCAGTGCTGCTCGCCGGGTGCTCCACGATGTCACCCGAACGGCCGCACCCCGAGATCGAGTTGAAGGCGCTGAAGGTCGGCGTGACGAAAGCGATCGACACCGCGCCGCTGCGGCTGGCCGTCGAACGGAAATTGTTCGAGCACTCCGGCTTGCGTGTCGAACTGGTCGAACAAC
The DNA here is from genome assembly GCA_009379975.1 of Actinophytocola sp. GTDB lineage: Bacteria > Actinomycetota > Actinomycetes > Mycobacteriales > Pseudonocardiaceae > WHSS01. Next base: position 4,653 of record WHSS01000071.1, on the reverse strand, counting down.
GGGATCAGCACCGTACGGTGTCCGCGCTCAAAGCAGGCGACGTCGATATCGCCTTCGCCGGCAACCTCATGCTGTTGAACGCCGCGGCCGATGGGGCCGAACTCGAACTGCAAGGCGAGGCATACATCTCCGGCCCGAATACCATGGCGCTGGTAACTTTGCCCGGCGGCGGCTATGACGGGCCCGCGTCCAAATCCGATCCCGTCATCGCGGTCGATCCGCACGACGACCTCGGCAAGCTGACGACCCGCTCCTGCCTGCAGACCGAGGGAGTCGACCCGGGCGACATCAAGTTCACCGAGCTGACCTTCGACAAGATGATGACCGCGCTCGGGCACCGCGAGATCGATGCCGCCTGGTTGACCGAACCGGACATCTCCAAGGCGCAGAAGGAGTATGGCGCCAAGATCATCACCGATACGGCGCGCGGCGCGATGCAGGACTTCCCGATGTCGAGCTACGCGGCGAACAAGAAGCGGGCGAGGGAGAACCCTCGTACCTTCGCGCTGTTCCGCAGCGTATTCAGCAAGGCACAGGAGCTGGCCAACGACCCGTCCGTCGTCCGCGACATGGTGGGCAAGTTCACCTCACTCGACAAGACATCGGTCGCGCTCGTCGCGATCGGCACCTTCCCCACCTCGCTCAACGCCGTGCGGCTGCAGCGTGTGGCCGACCTGATGCACAACTCCGGCCTGGTAAGCGAGCGCATCGACGTCAGCTCACTGGTACCCGCCACAACGCTGCCCGGCTCGTCGTAATTGCGTAGCTTCGCGGCGGGACGGAGGACTCATCCAGTGCTCGTACGGCACTCAAGGAGTCCTTCGGCTCGCGACCTAGGATGAACAAGTGACCGATGGCCCGCTGATCGTCCAGTCCGACAAGACCGTGCTCCTCGAAGTCGACCACGACCGAGCCAACGACGCACGGATGGCGATCGCGCCCTTCGCGGAGCTCGAGCGGGCACCGGAGCATATGCACACGTACCGCATCACGCCGCTGGCGCTGTGGAACGCCCGCGCCGCGGGGCACGATGCCGAGCAGGTGGTCGACGCGCTCACCAGCTACTCCCGCTTCCCGGTGCCGCAACCGCTGCTGATCGACGTCGTCGACACCATGGCCCGCTTCGGCAGGCTGCGCATCGCGAACCACCCGGCGCACGGGCTCGTCATGGCCACGACCGACCGGGCGGTGCTCACCGAGGTGCTGCGCGCCAAGAAGATCGCCCCGATGCTGGGCGCTCGCATCGACGACGACACCGTCGTGGTCCACCCCTCCGAGCGCGGCAGGCTCAAGCAGGCGCTGCTCAAGATCGGCTGGCCAGCCGAGGACCTGGCAGGCTACGTGGACGGCGAGGCACACCCGATCCAGCTCGACGAGTCGGACTGGGGGCTGCGTGACTACCAGCGGCAGGCGGCCGACGCGTTCTGGGCAGGTGGCTCCGGGGTCGTGGTATTGCCATGCGGCGCGGGTAAGACGCTGGTCGGCGCCGCGGCGATGGCACAGGCGCAGGCCACCACGCTGATCCTGGTCACCAACACCGTCGCGGGCAGGCAGTGGAAACGCGAACTGATCGCCCGCACCTCGCTGACCGAGCAGGAGATCGGCGAGTACTCGGGCGAGCGTAAGGAGATCCGGCCGGTCACCATCGCCACCTACCAGGTGGTCACCCGCAAGACCAAGGGCGTCTACCGGCATCTCGAGCTGTTCGATTCCCGCGACTGGGGTCTGGTGGTCTACGACGAGGTCCACCTGCTGCCCGCGCCCGTGTTCCGGATGACCGCCGACCTGCAGTCCCGCCGCAGGCTCGGGCTCACCGCGACGCTGGTGCGCGAGGACGGCAGGGAAGGCGACGTCTTCTCGCTGATCGGCCCGAAACGCTACGACGTTCCCTGGCGCGACATCGAGCAACAGGGCTGGATCGCGCCCGCCGAGTGCATCGAGGTGCGGGTGACGCTGACCGATGCCGAGCGGATGGGTTACGCGACCGCGGAGCCGGACGAGCGGTACAAGATCTGCTCGACCGCGCGCACCAAGATCCCGGTCATCCGATCCATCGTGGAAAAGCACGCAGGCGAGCAGCTACTGGTGATCGGGGCCTATCTCGACCAGCTCGACGAGATCGGCGCCGACCTGGAAGCGCCGGTGATCCAGGGCTCGACCCGCACCGCAGAACGGGAACGGCTCTTCGACGCGTTCCGGGCGGGCGAGATCGCCACGCTGGTGGTGTCCAAGGTGGCCAACTTCTCGATCGACCTGCCCGAGGCCGCGGTCGCGGTCCAGATCTCGGGGACCTTCGGCTCCCGGCAGGAGGAGGCACAAAGACTCGGCAGGCTGCTGCGCCCGAAGGCCGACGGCCGCCAGGCCCATTTCTACTCGGTGGTCGCCCGCGACACCATCGACGCCGACTACGCCGCGCACCGGCAACGCTTCCTTGCCGAGCAGGGCTACGCCTACACCATCCGCGACGCCGAAGACATCCGCTGAGGAACCTAAGGCGTCTGCCGTACGTAGCGGTGATCACTGAGGGGCCACTGAGGCAAATCTGAGGTGTTATGCCCGATGTGAGGGGGTGGGCCTTAGGCCGAACCTGGTATCAGGCAACAACCAGGAGGCCCACGATGGATTACATGATGAGTCGGCTCGCCGCGGATCACCGCGCGACCCTGCTCGACGAAGCCGCCGCCTACCGGCGGGGCAAAGAGGCCAGGGAGGCCAAGGCGGCCGAGCCGGGACAGTCCCGTCGCAGCCGCCGGTCCAGCGGCAGGCACCAGCTGTCCCGGCGCTGATCACCGGCCCGGATCACCGGCGCCGTCGCTCACGAAAACCTGCTCCGGATGGGGGTGGGACAGGAAGTCGTGATGGGAGATCTCCCAGCCGTACGCGCCCGCGTAGCTGAACAGCAGCACATCGCCCGCGCGTACGGCGCCGACGGCCGCATCGGAGGCGAGGACGTCCTTCGGCGTGCACAGCTCGCCCACCACCGTGACCGGGCGATCGCGGACCTCGGGCCGCGGCGAGTTCGGTCGCCATCCCGGCACCGGCAGCACCGAGAACGGGTGGCTGTGCTGCCACGATGCGGGGAGTCGGAAGTGGTGGGTGCCGCCCCGCACCAGGACGTAGTCCACCCCGTGGTTGTGCTTGATATCCAGCACTTCGGCGGCGTACGTGCCGCACGCGGCGACCAGGAACCGCCCGCATTCGAAGTCGATCTCCCGCCAATGCCGCGGAAATCCGTCAACGAGCTCGGCCAGTCCGGTCGTAAAGTATTGCCAATCGAACTGCGCCCGGGTATCGACGTAGTTCACCCCGATACCGCCGCCGACGTTGATCACCTCGGCGCGCACCCCGAAGGTTTCCTCCCACCCGATGACCTTGCGCCGATACAGCTCGAGCATCGCCAGATGGGCGTCGGGCGAGAGGTTGTTCGACAGCGAGTGCAGGTGGAAGCCTGCCAGCCGGACGCCGGGCAGGCTGATCGCGAGCCGGATCGCCGGGCCGACGGCGGCCTCGTCGATGCCGAACTGGGTCGGCCTGCCCGCCATGGCCAGTTTCGCCGAAGGGAACGGCCCGGCGAGATTGACGCGCAGCAAGATGTCGGCGACGTGGCCGCTCCCGGTCGCGCTCTCGGAGATCCGATGCAGTTCCAGTTCGCTTTCCACGTGGAACCGAGTCACCCCGCACCTGAGGGCTTCGGCGATCTCAGCCGGCGTCTTCACCGGGCCGCCGAAGATCACCGGCAGCTCCGCGTCGATGGCGCGCGCCTTGGCCACCTCACCGCCGGACGCCACCTCGAAGCCCGCGACGAGCGGCGCCAGCGTGCGCAGGATCGGCGCCGCACTGTTGGCCTTCATCGCGTAGAACATCCGGCAGCGCGCCGGTAGCGCGGCCACCACGCCGCGGACGTGGCCTGCCAGTGCGTCGAGGTCATAGCCGTACAGGCACACCGGCTCGTCGCCACCCGCACGATCGGCGACGAGCTTGGCGATGACATCACTGACGTCAGCCGACATGGTCGCTCCCCGTCCGGTAGTTGTCGAGATGCTGCCGCATGGCCCGTGCCGCGAGCCCGCGCTCCTCGCCGAGTACGAACGCGCCGACCCCCGCCGCGCGCCACGCCTCGTGGTCTTCGACGCTGCGGGGAATCGCGCAGAATCCCACGTCGTGCTCGACGCAGGCGGTGTGGATCCGCCGCAGCGCATCGCGCACCGTCGGATGGCGGGTCTGCCACGTCACGCCGTAGGACTGCGACAGGTCCGCGGCGCCCTCCAGGATCAGGTCGAGGCCGCCACCACCGAGGATGTCCGGCAGTTTGTCGACCCCCTCCGCGTCCTCGATCATGCCGATGACCATCACCTCCGCGTTGGCCTGCCGCACGTATTCGGGCAGCTCGATCCGCCCGAACCCTGGCACCCGCCCGCCGTTGAGGCTGCGCATCCCATCCGGGGCATACCGCGCCGCCCGCACCGCGGCGGCCACATCGGCGCGCTGCCGGATGTGCGGCACCACGACGCCCATGGCCCCCGCGTCGAGGGCGCGCAGGATCGCACCCGGATCGGCCTCCGGTACCCGCACGAACGGCGTCAGGTCGACCGCTTCCGCCGCCCGGATCAGGTTCTCCAGCTGCTGCGGGTCGACCAGCGTGTGTTCGCTGTC
>WHSS01000162.1 GCA_009379975.1 Actinophytocola sp. | reverse complement strand
TTGTCGGCCTTGACGAAGCCGTTGATGTAGAGGCGGCGATCGAGATATTTGGTGGTGTTGAAACCGCCGCCGTGCACGGTGTAGGCGCTCCAGAGGGCGACGTCGCCCGGCTCGAGGATCATGTCCTTGATGCGCTCGTCGTCAGAATATTGCGGGGCCATCCAGACCGTCTTGTCTTCGGGGTCGTGCTCGATGTCGCGGTGGCTGCCCGGCACGATCTGCATTGCGCCGTTGTCCTTCATGTGCGGATCCAAGGCGATGCCCGTCTGCACCCACGATTCGTAAAGATCGGTGAAGGCACTGCTCGGGCGGCGGCTGCGCACGTCGCGGTGCAGCGGCCAGGAGGTCGGCGAGCCGGGGCGCTTCCAGTGCACCTGGTTGATGATCTGCTTGATGTTGTCGCCGATGAGCGGCTCGACGAGCGTCAGCAGGCGCGGGTCGGTGCGGAACTTGTCCATGACCGCGTCGTGGTAGGACGGCCACTGCATGCCCATGATCGTCCGTCCGGTTTCGTACTCCTCAATCCAGATAACGGTATTCTGCTTCCGCCAATTGCGGCCCAAGAGTTCGCCGGTGAACCGCCAGCGGTCGCACGCTGTGCGTAGCTGGTCAAGCTCCGTTTCGGAAAAGACACCGCGCACGATCGTGTAGCCGTCGTCCCAGTACTGGCGGATGTGTTCGGCGGCCATGAGGTCGTTGGCCTTGGCCTCAATTGTGGTCACGGTGATGCGCCTCCGTCTCGTCTTCCGTTTCGTAACTCAGCTCGATACCTTGGCTGGATTTCTGCAGCACCAGGGCCATCTCCTCCAGGTGTTCGACGGTTGAGGCATCGGTCCGCGCCGAGGCGCCCAGCGCGGCGATGACTTCGCCCTCGCGGTTGCGGATCGGCACCGCCACACCGATGGTCGATGGGCCGTTCTCACAGTTGTTGACGCTGTAGCCGCGCTGACGGATGAGCGGCAGCTCCGTCTTCAGGCTGGCGGCATCGGGGTGGGTGTTGGGCCCCTGTCGGTTGAACTCCAACCGCGGCAGCACCTCGTCCAGGTGCGTGTCCGGCAGATGGGCGAGAAACAGCTTTCCGCTCGCCGAGGAGTGCGCGCTGAGCACGGAGCCGAGCGTGTCCACGTCGCGCAGGTTGCCGTCGGGTGCCAGGTGCGCGATGGAAATCGCCTCGTGGCCGAACGGCACCGCCAGTACGAGCGAAACCCGTGTGTCCTCGCCGATGAGACGCATCATCTCGGGTAGCGCCGCGCGCCGAATCGGAAAGCTTCGCAGCAGTTCGCGTCCCAGGCGCAGGGCACCGACGCTGATTCGGTAGCGGCTCTGCGCGTCCTTTTCCAGATACCGCGCCGCAACCAACGATTGCAATAGGCGGTGGACATGGCTCTTGGGCAAACCGGCCATCCGTGCCAGCTCCGTGACGCCATGCGGCCGAGCCGTGCTCGCCACCAGCGACAGGAGCGCGAGCCCGTTGGTCAAGGTGTTGTTCGCCTCTAGTGTTCTAGCATCTGGAACGGGCTGCGTCCAGAGGAAGCTTGGCGCGCGACAACGGGGCGGGAGCCAGTACTGGCTCCCGCCCCGCTGTCAGGCTGCTACGACGACTTACACGTCGTAGTACAACGCGAACTCGTAGGGGTGCGGGCGCAGCCGCAGCGGGTCGATCTCGTGCTCGCGCTTGAAGTCGATCCAGGTCTCGATCACATCGGAGGTGAACACGCCGCCTTCGAGCAGGAAGTCGTGGTCGCGCTCCAGGTTGTCGAGCACCGTGCCCAGGTCGGCGGGCACCTGCGCGACGTTGGCCAGCTCCTCCGGCGGCAACTCGTAGAGGTCCTTGTCGATCGGGTCGGCCGGCTCGATCTTGTTCTTGATGCCGTCCAGGCCCGCCATGACCATCGCGGAGAAGGCCAGGTACGGGTTACCCGAGGAGTCCGGGCACCGGAACTCGATGCGCTTGGCCTTCGGGTTGTTGCCGGTGATCGGGATACGGACGCACGCGGAGCGGTTCCGCTGCGAGTAGACCAGGCTGACAGGCGCCTCGAAGCCCGGCACCAGGCGGTGGTAGGAGTTCACCGTCGGGTTGGTGAACGCCAGCAGGCTGGGGGCGTGGGCCAGGATGCCGCCGATGTAGTGGCGTGCGGTGTCGGACAGGCCCGCGTAGCCGGACTCGTCGTGGAACAGCGGCACGCCGTCCTTCCACAGTGACTGGTGGGCGTGCATGCCCGAGCCGTTGTCGCCGAAGAGCGGCTTCGGCATGAAGGTGGCCGTCTTGCCCGCCTGCCACGCGGTGTTCTTGATGACGTACTTGAACAACTGCAGGTCGTCGGCCGCGTGCAGCAGCGTGTTGAACTTGTAGTTGATCTCGGCCTGGCCCGCGGTGCCCACCTCGTGGTGCGCGCGCTCGACGGTGAAGCCGGTCGCCTCCATGTTGAGCACCATCGCGTCACGCAGGTCGGCGAAGTGGTCGGCCGGCGGCACGGGGAAGTAACCACCCTTGAAGCGGGTCTTGTAACCGCGGTTGCCGCCCTCTTCCTCGCGGCCGGTGTTCCACCAGCCCTCGACCGAGTCGATCTCGTGCATCGAGCCGTTCTCGGTGTAGTCGAAGCGGACCGAGTCGAAGGTGTAGAACTCGGCCTCCGGGCCGAAGAACGCGGTGTCGGCGATGCCCGACTCGGTGATGTACTCCTCGGCCTTACGCGCGATGTTGCGCGGGTCGCGGCTGTAGGGCTCGCGGGTGAACGGGTCGTGCACGAAGAAGTTGAGGATCAGCGTCTTCTCGATGCGGAACGGGTCGAGGCGCGCCGTGTAGGGGTCCGGCAGCAGCAGCATGTCCGACTCGTGGATGGACTGGAAGCCACGCACCGACGACCCGTCGAAGGCCAGTCCATCGGTGAAGGCGTCCTCGCCAAAGGATGAAGCGGGCACCGTGAAGTGCTGCATGATGCCCGGAAGGTCGCAGAATCGGATGTCCACGAACTTCACTCCCTCATCGGAAATGAAGCGGAGGACCTCTTCGGGGGAGTTGAACACGCTTGTTTGCTCCTTAGGTTTCGCCTCGTTCGCCAGGCACGAGCCTTGATCAGAGCCTGCCGCCCTGTATTCGCAGTTTGCGCCACGCTAGGAGTGCGGTGTTGCCCAGCCGTCACCCGAATGTTTCGCCGATGTTAACGGCTTGGGGCGAAACAACGGAGAGATGCTCCCGACCTGGCAAGACTAGGTCATATGGCCGGTTATGAGGCGTCAATCACGCTCGGCATACCCTGATGGTGTGGCGAGATGGACAGAGACCTGGCTGACCGGCGCTAGCGCGGCGCGCGACCCGGATGACGTGGATCCCCGGTGGCCGGGCGAACACTTCGGGCTGCCAGCCGACGGCGCCGGTTCGGTCGCCGGGGGTGGCAGGCGGCTGCTGGGCTTCGTCATCGACCTGGTGGCAGCCTCGCTGATCACGGCGCTGTTCATCCGGCCGGACTTCCAGTCGGTCGAAGTGATGCAGTCGTTCAATACCGCGGCGATTCTGGTGTGGGTGGTCCTGACGGTGCCTGCCGCCGCCTGGTTCGGGTTCACGCCGGGCATGGCCGCTGTCGGCGTCAGGGTCGCGCGGCTCGACGGCGCCGCTGCGGTCGGAATCGTGCGCGCGGTGGTGCGCTGCGCGCTGACCGTGCTGATCGTGCCGGCCGCGGTGGGCAACTTCGACGGCAGAGGCTGGCACGACCGCGCCACCGGTACGGTCGTCATCCGCATGCGCTGAAAGACGCTTTCAGTCCGCTCAACGGACTGAAAGGGCCACTCAGTGCATCGAGTGGACTGAAGGCGTCTTTCAGCGCGCGCCTGGGTGGTGGGTGGCTAGCGACGGCGGATGGTTCGCTGCACGTTGCGCATCTTCGCGCCTTGTGGCATCGGCCCCTTCGGCATGGCCGCACCCCGGTTGCCCAGCGCGGCCAGCTTCGCCTCGAGCGCGTCGACCTGCTTAGGCTTGAGGTTGCGCGGCAGCTTCACCAGGTGGCGCTGCAGCTTGCGCAGCGGGATCTGACCTTCGTCGTCGCCGATGACGACGTCGTAGATCGGCACATCGCCGATGAGACGCGCGATCCGCTTCTTCTCCTGCGCGAGCAGGCCCTTGATCCGGTGCGGCGCGCCCTCCGCGACCAGGATGACGCCCGGCCCGCCGAGGACTCTGTGCACGGCGTCGAGCTGAGTCGTCGCGGCGACGGTCTGGGTGACCTTCCAGCGGCCACGCAGGTTGTCCAGCGCCCACCCGGCGGCGCCGGGCTGGCCTTCCGCCTTCGAATAGACCGTGCGCTGCACCCGCCTGCCGAAGATGATCACGGCGGCGAGCAGGCCACCGAGAATGCCCAGCGGGAGCATGACCAGCTCGAGGCCCATCAGGAACCCGATGCCGACGACCGCGCCCGCGATCACCAGGAAGCTCCCGAGCATCCAGGGGATCAGCCACTTGTCTTCCTTGCGCTGCATCTTGAACGCTTGGAAGATCTGAGTGCGCTTCGCCTTGCGTTCGGCCTTCTTGGCCAGCTTCGCTTGCTTCTTGGCCTCTTTGTCCATGCTTGCCGCCATATGAACCAGGATACGGGCGCGGCCTACAGCGCCACGGTGCGGTAGGCGACGACGCGGCCGCCCCGCTACTGGCACCCGTGTCGGTGGCATCTGCGAGGATGCCGGGCGTGGGTAGCAGAGTTGCGTCATCCGGACTGCTGGCAGGCCTCGACCCCGAGCAACGCGCCGCGGCGTCGGCGCCCCGGGGTCCGGTGTGCGTGCTCGCGGGCGCGGGCACCGGTAAGACCCGCACCATCACCCACCGGATCGCGTACCTCGTGCAGTCGGGCCAGGTCGCGCCTGGCCAGGTCCTCGCGGTGACCTTCACCGCGCGTGCCGCGGGGGAGATGCGTTCCCGGCTGCGCGCGCTCGGCGTCGAGGGCGCCCAGGCGCGCACTTTTCACGCCGCCGCGCTCCGCCAGCTGCATTACTTCTGGCCGCGCGTGGTCGGCGGCAGGCCGTGGCAGCTGATGGATCGCACGTTGCGCATGGTCGGGCGCGCCGCCAACCGTGTCGGGGTGGACACCGAAGTCGAAACGCTGCGCGACCTCGCCACCGAGATCGAGTGGGCGAAGGCGTCGCTGATCGGTGCGGACGACTACCCCGCTGCCGCGGCCCGGCTGCATCGGGACACCTCGGAGCCGCCGGAACGGGTCGCCGAGGTGTATCGGACCTACGAGAAGCTCAAAAGCGACGATCAGGCGCTCGACTTCGGCGATCTGCTGCTGCAAACCACCGCGGCGCTTGAGGAGCACAGCGCGGTCGGCGAGGAGTTCCGCGACAGGTATCGCTGCTTCGTGGTCGACGAGTATCAGGACGTCACGCCGGCGCAGCAGCGGCTGCTCGACGCGTGGGTCGGTGAGCGGGACGACCTCACCGTCGTCGGCGACGTCAATCAGACGATTTACTCCTTCGGCGGCGCCTCGCCGCGCCCGATGCTCGACTTCACGCGCCGCTTCCCCGAGGCGACCGTGGTCCGCCTCGAGCGGGACTATCGCTCGACGCCGCAGGTGGTCTCGCTTGCCAACAAGGTGATCGCCGCCGCGCGGTCACGGCCTGCCGGTTCGCGCCTGCGGCTGATCGGGCAGCGGGCGGACGGGCCCGAGCCGCGCTTCGCGGAGTTCGATGACGAGCATCAGGAAGCGGCAGCGGTAGCGCGCCGGATCCGCGAGTTGCTCGACGCCGGTGTCGAGGCCAGCGAGATCGCCGTGCTGTTCCGGGTCAACGCCCAGTCGGAGGCGTACGAGCAGGCCCTTTCCGAGGTCAAGGTGCCTTACCTGGTCCGGGGCGGTGAGCGGTTCTTCTCGCGCAAGGAGATCCGCGAGGCGATGGTCGTGCTGCGCACCGCGGCCGCCGATCCGCCCGATGGGGAGTTGCCCACGGTGGTGCGCGCGCTGCTGGCCAAGGTCGGGCTGACGGATCAGCCTCCTGCGGGAGGCGCGGCCAAGGAGCGGTGGGACGCGCTGCTCTCGCTCGTCGAGCTTGCCGAGGAGTTCGCCGCTGACGCATCCGATCCGTCGCTGCCCCGCTACGTCGGCGAGCTCGAACAGCGGGCGTCCGCGCAGCATCCGCCCACCGTGCAAGGCGTCACGCTGGCCTCGTTGCACTCGGCCAAGGGGCTCGAGTGGGACGCGGTGTTCCTGGTCGGCCTGGCGGAGGGAACGCTGCCGATTCAGCACGCCGACGGCGACGACGAGGCGATCGAAGAGGAGCGCAGGCTGTTCTACGTCGGGGTGACCCGCGCGCGCGAGCACCTGTGGCTGTCCTGGGCGCTGGCGCGCAAGCCGGGCGGCAGGCGCGGCAGGCGTCGCAGCCGGTTTCTGTACGGCCTGCTTCCCGAGAACCACCCCGCGTCCCGCGTCGCCCGCTCGGCGCAGAACAAGCCAAGGGGTGCGCAGCCGAAGTGCCGTGTCTGCGGTGGCCGGTTGAACGAATCGATGGAGATCAAGCTCGGCCGCTGTGCGAAATGCCCGTCCCATGTTGACGAGGCGCTGCTCGGCAGGCTGAAGGAGTGGCGGGTCCAGCGGTCGCGTGAGCTCAACGTGCCCGCCTTCGTGATCTTCACCGACGCGACGCTCATCGCCATCGCGGAGCAGCGGCCCGCCGACGATCGCGCCCTGGTGTCGATCTCCGGGATCGGCGCGACGAAGCTGGAGCGCTTCGGCTCCGATGTCCTCGCCCTCGTCCATGAAACGGCTGGTCAGGAGTAATTTCACCGGTGGCGGAAAGATTCTTCGGAAAATAAGTTGCCGCGCCGTGTCAAGGCCTTATAACCTGCTAGGGACGGGTTGAACGCCCGTACCAGAATCGGACCCGGCGAGGAGGTGCCATTGTGAAGATCACGCAGATGATCGGTAACGCTGGCTACCCGCTGTCCGGGCCGATCGGCATGCCCGCCGTCCGCGAGCGCCGACTCGAGACTCCGCCTGTCACGCATCGAGGCCACATCTGTGTCCGCACGTGGGATGCGTACCCGGTGTTCGGCAGCGCAGCGGCCCTCGTCCGTAAGCCGGTCGATGCCAAGCAGGCATGTGTTCCGTCGTCCATTCGTAGAGCGCGATATCTGACCTAGGTCAGAAGATCAACAGGCTCACGAAGGCCGCGGAACCGTTCACCGGATCCGCGGCCTTTTTGCTGTTCGCGCTACCTGACCGGATCACGCAACAGCGAGCCACCGGCCAACCAGGCCATGAGATTCACGAGATAAGGGGAGATCGAGAAATGTCAACGGCAACCGCCTTCGCACCAGAGGCGGCGTTGGTGTCGCCCGCCGAGGTGACAGGCACTGAATGCGTACTGCCCTGCCATACCGGGAACCCGGACCTGTGGTTCGCGGAGGCACCGGCGGACCTTGAGCGCGCCAAGCAGTTGTGTGCGTCCTGCCCGATACGGGACGCCTGTCTGGCCGATGCGCTGGAGCGCGGCGAGCCGTGGGGTGTTTGGGGTGGCGAAATCTTCGAACGCGGCACGGTCATCGCGCGGAAGCGGCCACGTGGCAGGCCGCGCAAGGCGCCGGTTGTCCCGCGGCAGCGGGACACCGCGGCCTGAAATTCAGGGGGAGGAGGACTGAAACGATGGAGGCTTTGACAGAGCAGATCGCCACTGCCCGGCTGCGTGAGCTGGAAGGGCTTGCGCAGCCGGGGAGGCCCGCGGTCGCCGACGCGAAGCGGGCGTATCAGAGCAGGCGCAGGGCGCTGGCCTGGGAACGACTCGCCGGTTGGGCAAGCGGCCGGGCGGAAAAGGCTGCCGCGAAAGCCGAGATATAAGGGCGGGCCTGGAGGGCTATTCACAAGCCGATCCAGCGAGGGTGGGCCGGAGGTCCGCCCGAGAGATCGGCCGAGGCCACGTCGGGTGGTCACGTGCAACGAGTCTGTGAATAGCCCGACTTATGAATAAGACCCTGCGATCGGGTGGATCCGTTGCGAGCCAACGGATCCACCCGATTCGCGTTGTGTCGTGTCTTTCACGCCGCCTGCGCGATGCTCAGGCAGCGGCCTTCGATGTTCGGCCGTGGCCGGCGGGTAGCCGCCTGGAAGGCCGAGGCCAGCTCACGGATGATGGGGACGCGCTCGCGCCCGTGATCGGCCGCGCGGCGCACGACCTCGGCGGGGGTCCGGACCACCAGCGCCCCGGCGGCGATCAACGCGTGGTGCGCGTGCGTCGCCCTCGGCCGGTCGGGCCCCAGTTGGTCCAGTTGCCACGCCAAGCCCACCTCGTCCCACCAGGCGTCGGCGTAACCGATGGCTCGGCCCATCCGGTCGTAGATGGTCACGTTCCATCGCGGCGGCGGCAGCGGGGCATGGGCCAGCACCCGATGTGCTTCCGCGTGCATGGCCGCCGCGGCCGTCGCTTCGAACGTGCGCAACGCGGGCCTGACTCCCGCGGAGCCGCGCTGGTTGCCCGCTTCGAGTTCCTGGCTCAGCTCATCCTGGGTACACAGGCCATTCAGCGCGGTGAGCGCGAGCACCCTGCGCAGCGCGACCGGGTCCGTCATGCTGCGCGCCAGGTCGATCGCGGCCCTGGCGGGCGGCGCGAAGGGTATCCCGTCGAGCACGATCGGCGACGGTAACCGAGTACTGCGCTCTACCACGACGAAGTCCTTCGGCATGATGCGCCGGCTGGCGGGCAACAACAGCTGCACGGCATGCCCGGCGGGCAGGGCGACACCATGGGCGCGAAGGGCGTCGGCGCCGGTGATCACTGAGTTCGGCCCGCCGTAGGCGATCGCGGCTCGTAGCTGCTGCCGCCTGCTCGGCGGGCCGTTGCCGAGCATCACCACCCCCGGTAGCAGGCGCTGCCAGGGACCACCCGGCCGGCATCGTTTGGCGATCATGCTCCGGCTGATGTCGATCCCCTGCAGCGTCGTGGCGGCGGCGATCCCGTCCGGGGCGATGTCGCGCGTGATCTTGAGCGTTCGGCGTGAGTCGTTGTCGGACATGGTGCGAGCGTGGCGCCGCCGCGGCGGGTGCGTGCGGACTCGGCGAAACTGTGGACAACTCGCGGCGGGAATGGCCCGTTCGTGGTCAGGTAGGCCTCGCCTGTGGATAACGTTCGTGAGTGGCTATCAGTGTTCTAACCCTGATCAGCACTCACGACCCGGCGAAGCCGGGCACCCAGCGCTGGGCGATGGCACGCACGCCGAACTCCGCCTCGAGTTGGCAGAGGATGCCGGTGTTGCCCGCCGTGGTGCGATGGATCAGCAGATACTCGGCGGGCAGGTTCAGCAGGCGGCCGGTTTTGAAGTCCTTACCGCCGATGTCACTGACCCGCGCCGCTTGCTTTTGCAGCCAGCGCCGGTTGAACCGGAAAGTCTGGTGCGCCAGCGGTTCGGTGAACGGTGCGAGGTAGGCCAGCACGTCGGCGGCGTCCACATCGGTGCCGGTCTTGATGAACCGATGCTCGCGCAGCACCCGCATCAGCTCCGCGGGCTGGTTCTCGAGGGCGAGCCGGGTGATCTCGCCGAGCCCGCGCGGGATACCCCCCGGCAGCCTGGCGACGGCGCCGAAGTCGATGACGCACAGCTTGCCGTCGGCGGTGAGCATGAAGTTGCCGGGATGCGGATCGGAGTGCAGCAACCTGACCCGTTCCGGCGACGAGTAGTGAAACTCGATGAGCAAGCGGCCTGCCTCGTTGCGCGTGGCCTGGTCACCGCCCGCGATGATCTCGGCCAGCGGCGTGCCGGTGACCCACTCGGAGATCACCACCTTCGGCGAACTCGCCACGATCTTGGGCACGACGAACTGGGAGTCGCCGTCGAACTCCGCCGCGAAGGCGCGCTGGTAGTTCGCCTCGCCGCGGTAGTCGAGCTCCTCGTTCATCCGTTCGGAGAGCTCGGCCAGCAACGGCTTGACCTCGGTCCCCGGGGCGAGTGCCTGAAACAGCCTGCTGAACCGCATCAGCTGGCGCAGATCACTGCGCAGCGCCTCGTCGGCACCGGGATACTGCACCTTGACCGCGACCTCGCGGCCGTCGTGCCACACCGCCCGATGGACCTGGCCGATGCTGGCCGACGCCGCGGGTAGGTCGCTGAACTCGGAGAATCGCCGCTGCCACGAGGCGCCGAGCTGTTCGGCGAGAACCCGGTGTGTCTGCGCTACCGACATCGGGGGCGCGCCGGACTGGAGCTTGGTGAGCGCTTCGCGGTACGGGGCGGCGTATTCGTCCGGGATGGCCGCCTCGAACACGCTCAATGCCTGACCGAACTTCATCGCGCCGCCCTTGAGCGTGCCGAGTACGTCGAAGAGCTGCTCGGCGGCCTTGGCCTGCAGTGCGGCGTTCACTTCCTCGGCGTCCTGCCCGGTCAGCCGCCTTCCCCAGCCGCCGACGGCCCGGCTCGCGTAACCGAGGGGGAGCCCGACCAGCTTGGCGGTGCGGGCAGCGGTTCCGCTCGGCAGGCCGGATTCGCCGGTTCTCGGTTCAGACATGCGTTTGATTCTGCCCTATGCGCGGCGCCAGCCGCGGTGAATGGTGGTGATGAGCGGGTGGAAAGCGCCGGGATAATCCGGCATGGAGAAGGAGATGTGAGAGCTCTGCATCGAAGGAGTAGCGATCCGCGGTGGCCCCGAGTCATGCGTTGGTGTTCCGTGAGGGCGCAGCGAAGCGTTGACAGGGGTAC
>WHSS01000020.1 GCA_009379975.1 Actinophytocola sp. | reverse complement strand
TGGGGGGCAAACCACCCACTTCACGGAGTGAGGTTTTCCACGGCGGCGATCAGCCCGCCCTCGACCAGAAGCACCCCGACGTACACGCCCCACTGCCTGCCGAACGACCAGCGCCGGATGAGAGCGACCAGCACGAGCACCGCGCCCGCGATCCCGGCGAGCACCGCACCGGTGGCCCACCCCAGCTGGCCGGACGTCACCCCGCTGAAGATCGCGCCGACACAGGCCAGCAGCGCGAGCAGCCCAAAGAACTCCCGCAGGAACCCTTCGGCCAATGCCACCAGGGTGGTGGGAACGAGGAGCATCACGGCTTTCCGGCGTTCTGCGGAGGTCTCTGCGTTGTCGACGGCCTCAGCACGGCGAACGGTCGCCCGGTAAAACGGTCCGTCCTCTTTTCGGTTTCGTCCCAGCATGGCTGGACTCTAGCCCGAGTTTCCTTCGGCTCCCCGCCGCCACCGCTGCAGGACAAAGGGCGGTCACCAATAGCCACCGCGACCTGGACAGGGTTACCCGAATCGGGTGAACCGCCAGGTTCTGCCGGGGTAACCGAAACATTCTTCATGTTCGCTCGTTGAGCGAAGCATGAACGTGCCGATGCGTGCGCTGCTGACGGTCGCGATCGCTGGTCTGCTGGTGCTGGATGCCGTGGCGGTACCAGCCGCCGGGGCACGTGTCGAGCCATCGCCGGCGCCTGCTCCCCCTGCGCCCGACCGTGCGGCCTCGCCCGAGGACCGCTACGCCATGGCGGGCGGCTGCTATGCCGTGCGCTCGCTCGCCGCGGACCGCTACCTCACCAGGTCGGACGACGGCTTCGCGGCGACCGCGGCCGCGGTAACCGAGGCGGAGCCGTTCCACTTCCAGGCGACCGACCTCGGGCGCTACCTGCTCTTCGGTACGGCGGAGGACTTCCTCGCGGTCAGCGACGGGCTGGTAGGCGAGGTGGCAGGCGAGGTCACCGACTCCAGCCCCGGCGCCCTCGTCGGCGGGCTCACCAGGGAGCAGTCCGATGCGGTGTTGCGCGAGCTGGCGGAGGGCGAACTGGGCACCGCGAGCGGGCGGGGCTCGACGGTCGGCATTGCCGCCGAACCCAGTGAGCTGGCGGATTGGGAGATCGAGGAGTCCGGCGAGGGCTTCCGGATCTGGCTGCCCGCGCTCGACAAGGACCTGACGGTCGGCGACGACGGCCAACTTGGGCTGACCGACCCCGGCGGATCCCCCGGTTTCGGCTTCGAACTCCTCGAGGGTTGCGCGGCATGGCCGGAGGCGGACGTCAACGTGACCGGCCCGGTCGCGGGCGGCGAAACCCCCTACACCGAGGTTCGTGGCTACCTCGACCCACACCTGCACGGTATGGCCTTCGAGTTCCTCGGCGGCCGGTTGCGCTGTGGCCGCCCCTGGCACCCCTACGGCGTGACCTTCGCCTTGCGGGGGTGCAAGGAACACGAAGCGTCCGGCGGCCGCACCCACGTCATGGAAACGATCCTGTCCGGCCGCGACCCGGTCCAGGGCCACGACACCACCGGCTGGCCGACCTTCGTCGACTGGCCCGCCCACGACTCGCTGGCCTACGAGCAGACCTACTACCGCTGGATCGAGCGCGCCTGGCGTGGCGGCCTCCGCATGTACACCAACCTGCTGGTGGACAACAACAAGCTGTGCGAGGTCTACCCGATCAAACGCAACAGCTGCAACGAGATGGACGGCGTGCGGCTGCAGGCTCAGCGGCTGCGGGAGTTCGAGCGCTACATCGACGCCCAGAACGGCGGGCCCGGCCGCGGCTGGTTCCGGATCGTTACGGACCCCTTCGAGGCGCGCCGGGTGATGAACGCGGGCAAGCTCGCCGTCGTCATGGGCATCGAGGTGTCGGTACTGTTCGACTGCGGCGTACAGCGGGGCACGCCGGAGTGCGATGAGCAGCAGGTCGACGAGCAGCTGGCGGAGGTCCACGAGCTCGGCGTGCGGCAGATGGAGCTGGTCAACAAGTTCGACAATGCCTTCACCGGTGTCGCGGGCGACGCGGGTTCCACCGGTGTGGCGGTCAACGGCGCCAACTTCATGCAGACCGGTTCATTCTGGCGGATGGGTTCCTGCGAAGGACATTCCGATCACTCCCATGACCAGCCGCAGGCCAACCTGCACGACGACGCGGGCACGCCGGAAGAGCTGACGGGCCGGGACGCCCTGGCGGGTGCGGTGCTCGAAGCGGTCGGCGAGTCGGGCGCGGCGCCCGTCTACGGCGGCGGGCCGCACTGCAACCAGGCGGGCCTGACCGAGCTCGGCAAGTACACCATCCGGCGGATGGCCGAGCACGGGATGATCTTCGACCCCGATCACATGAGCGCCAAGGCACGCCGCGACGCGATGGACTTCGTCATCGATGAGCTGGCCTACTCCGGGGTGGTATCGAGCCACAGCTGGGCCGACGACGACATCTACCGGCGGGTCTACGAGGCGGGCGGGGTCGTCACGCCGATGGCGGGCAGTTCGACGCGCTTCGCCGAGCGGTGGCGGCAGCACAAGCAGTGGGCCGATGACCGGTTCTACTTCGGCTTCGGCTGGGGCAGCGACATCAACGGCTTCGCTTCGCAGGGCGCGCCACGCGGCGCCGACACCGACAACCCGGTGACCTACCCGTTCACCGGCTTCGGCGGCGCGCGGATCGACCGCCAGGTCAGCGGCGAGCGGGTGTTCGACATCAACACCGACGGCGTCGCGCACTACGGCCTGTACCTCGACTGGGTGCAGGACCTCCGGCTGCTCGCCGGTGACGCGATCGTCGCCGATCTGGAACGCGGCCCCGAGGCATACCTGCAGATGTGGGAACGCGCCGTGGGCATCGCGGGCGACAGCTGCCGGGACGACATCGACGAGCTGACCCGGCAGGACCTCAAACGCGTCGAGCGTGGCATGCCGCCGGAGGACGTGCTGTTCACACTGGGGCAGCCGCACGCCCGCGACCGCGACACGTTCACGTACTGCCTCGCAGGCGGAAAAACCGCCCAGCTGCGCTTCGACGACGACGGCAGGCTGCGCTGATGGTTCGGCGACGCAGGAACTTTGACTACGGCAACAACACAAGAAGTGGTGATACGCGAGGTTAGGAAACCGACATGGAGCGTTATTCAACAACCGACCCAGCGACCCTGGGCCGTCAGGCCCAGGCGGAGTGGTTGGTGCAGGTAGGAGCACTAACCGCAACTACTCACTCGTTGAATAACGCGAGTTCGAATAAGACACAGAGTGCGCCAATGTCCGGTACTGCCAGGTGTATACGGTTACTCGTCCTCGTAGGCCTGTTGTTGGTCGGCATCGCCGCCCCGGCATCGGCGCATGAAGAGCGGGAGTCGCAGTTCCCGCCGGGAGACGGTGCGGTGCCGACGCACCGCTCCATCGACCAAGCCGGCGACGTGATCGTGGCGTGTAAGCCGGACTCCGCCGATCGGATCGCCGAGATCGCCGACGACGGACTGCGCAAGTTCAACAAGGCGATGCTCAAGCGATGCGAGTACGAGCACCTGCAGGCCGCGGTCGATGCGGTCACGGTGCAGCGGACGAACATCTACGTGCTCCCCGGCCAGTACCGCGAGGAGCCGTCGTGGGATCGGAAGTGCACCGAGGACTACGACGGCGGCATCGTCGACTACGAACTGATCGTCTCCTGCGGTGAGGTCCTCAACCTGGTCACCATCGCGGGCGACGACCCGGACGATCCGGATATCACCTGCGACAACCAGCTGTGCGATCTGCAGATCGAAGGCACCGGCGACGACGCCGAGGACGTGCTGTTCACCGGGGGCTTCCGGAAAAACGGTGACTGGGTCAAGCACAACGGGCTCAAGGCCGACCGCGCCGACGGCATCTACCTCAAGAATCTGACCGTCGAGCTCTTCCGCGAGAACGCGGTGTACTTCCACGAGACCGACGGCTACGTCGCCGACGGCGTCGTCGCCCGCATGAACGACCTGTACGGGCTGCTGACGTTCACCTCGGACCACGGCCTGATCAAGGACTGCGAGACGTACTACAACGGCGATTCGGGTGTCTACCCCGGCTCATCCGCGGACGTCAACGCGCAGAACGGCAACACCGGTCCGCTGAGCCGGTGGTCGGTGGAGATCACCGGGTGCGAGACCCACCACAACGCGCTCGGTTTCTCGGGCACGGCTGGGAACTCGGTGTACTTCCACCACAACGACGTGCACGACAACGGCGCGGGGTATGTGACCGAGTCGGTCATCGGCGGGCATCCCGGTATGCCGCAGGATCACGCCTGGCTCGAGCACAACCAGATCTACCGCAACAACGAGAACTACTACGTCAACGTGCAGGGCGATGACGCCCCGTGCCAGGCGGAGCGGCCCGCCGATGTCGGCTATGAGGACGGCATCGTCTGCCCCGCCTTCCCGGTCCCGGTCGGCACCGGCGTGATGATGAACGGCAACCACAACTTCGTTCACTCCAACGAGATCTACGACAATTGGCGCAACGGCGTGATGCTGTTCTGGGCGCCTGCGGCCATCCGCGGCGAGTACGACCCGCAGGCGCAGACCGATAACCCGAACCACAACGCGTTCACCTCGAACCAGATGGGCCACGGCCTGCCCAACGGCCTCGACTTCTGGTGGGACGACGCGGGCGTCGGCAACTGCTGGCAGGACAACCTGCCCGCGCCGGGCAGCGAGATCACCCACAACGCGACCAGCCCGCAGGGTCTGCCGCGGTGCGCCACGGGGTCCCAGTTGCCGATCAGCAACGTGGTGAAGACCGTGCAACTGCTGCCCTGCGCGGAGTACAACCGGGAAACCAACCCGGACCCGGCCGGCTGTGACTGGACCGAGTCGCCGACCAAGCCCGGCACGCAGCAAGCCGAAACCATCGCCGCCGCCGGGGCGCACGCCGGTGTCTCCGGAGGGCTCGGCGTCATCGCCGGGATCAGCCTGCTGGCCTTCGTGTTGCGGCTGAGGCGCCGTGAGCGGCGGGCCGCCTGATGGTGGCCACGCTGCCTGACGTCGGGTCCGGGCAGTCGACGAGCGGGGCTCGGCGGCCGCCTGCGCCGTGGTTCGTGCTCGGTGCGGTGGTGCTGCTGGTGATCGCCGGCTATTTCGCGGCGCCGCACCTGGTGCGGCTGACGGCCAGTGAGCCGCCGTCGTTCTCCGCGGGCGCGGTGGTGACCGTGCCGTCCTTCGGCGAACGAGGAACGCACATCCTGGCATATGAGTACGGCAAGCAGTTCACCGTGCGGGTGCCGATCAGCAACAGCGGGATGGTGCCGATGACGGTGACCGATGTCGCGCTGACCGACGAGCCGCGCCCGCTGGCGGAGACGGTCGCGGTGACCGTGACCGGTGAGCGGCTGCCGCTGACGCTGTGGCCGGGCGACACGATGCGCGTGGAGCTGCGCGTGCGGTTCGGGAACTGCCGCTACTACCACGAACGGGAGATGCAGAACATGTCCGGCGCGGTGGTCACCGGCCACGTACTCGGGGCGTCGGCGGTCGCGACCGCGCGCTTCGACCACGACCTCCTCGCCCACTCCCCGATGATCATCGGCTGCCCGGACCGGACCCTGGTCAGGGGTGATGACCTGCGGCGCTGAGCCGTCAGCCGAGCTGGACGGAGCGCTTCGCCAGCCCGTACCAGTAGCCGTCGATCACGGTCTCGGCGGCACCCGCGTCCTGCCCGGCGCCGAGCGACACGAACAGGGGCGCGAAGTGCTCGGTGCGCGGGTGGGCCATCCGGGCGGCAGGCGCCTTGTGCTGGAAGTCGAGCAAGGCGTCGATGTCGGCGTTGCCCAGCGCTTCCGCTCCCCACTGATCGAACTCCGACGACCAGTTCGCCGGTGCGGCGTCACTGCTGCCACCCAGGTTGATCCCGCGCAGATTATGGGTGAAGAACCCGCTGCCGATGATCAGCACGCCCTCGTCGCGCAGCGGGGCGAGCCGTCCGCCGAGCCGGTACAACTCGCGCGGGTCGAGCGTGGGCATCGAGATCTGCAGTACCGGCACATCGGCGCCGGGGAACATCTCGACGAGCGGGACGTACGCGCCGTGGTCGAGGCCCCGTTCCTCATCG
The DNA here is from genome assembly GCA_009379975.1 of Actinophytocola sp. GTDB lineage: Bacteria > Actinomycetota > Actinomycetes > Mycobacteriales > Pseudonocardiaceae > WHSS01. Next base: position 30,240 of record WHSS01000020.1, on the reverse strand, counting down.
TGCGCCGCGGGATGCTCCTCGCCGAGCAGCGCCGCGACCCGTTCGGCGAGCCACGGCGCGCCCGGCGCCGGGTAGGTCACGCGGTAGTAGTGCTCGGGAAAGCCCCAGAAGTCGTAGACCAGCGGCCGGGTCTCGGTGGCGCCGATGGTGAGCGGGGCCGCCTCCCAGTGCGCGGACACCATCAGGATCGCCGCCGGGCGGGGCAGGCCCGCCGACCAGCCGGTGAGCTCCCGCTTCCAGCGCTCGTCGTCGGCCAGCGGTGGCGCGCCGTGGCTGAGGTAAAGCACCGGCATCCGTTCGGTCAAGCTGGTCACGCTGGGTCTCCTCCCGTTCCGTCCTAGCAGATGCAACGGCCGTCCAGTAACGGAAATTCCGGGCCGAAATGTCCGAATCTGGCAGCCCGATGTCCGGATCGCGTAGGCTGGCACGCTCAGCGAATTACTACCATTGGGTGAACAGAAGCTGACACGGCGGCGAATATCCGGGCCTCAAGTGTCACGGGGGTCACGGATAGGCCGACAACACTAGGACAACAGGCCACCCGCATGCTTACGATTCGACCGTGACCGCGTCCGCAACGCTCGTACTGGCCACGATCGGCGCATTGCTCGTCGGCGCGGTGCTCGGGTACGGCATCAGCCGGGCGCGGGGAGGGCGCCGCTCGCGCGGACCCGCCGGTCCGACGGTGGCGGAACTGCTGCTGCGGCTCGTGCGCTCCTCACACAATGGCATCGCGTTGTTGAACAAGTTCGGGGACACCGTGCTGCACAACCCCCGCGCGATCGAATTGGGCCTGGTGCACGGCAACCAGGCCGACCCGCGTGCCCGCGCCGCCGCCGAACAGGTGACCGAGACCGGTGAGCGGGTCGAGATCGACCTTTCACCCCTCGCGGGCGCCAGGGGGCGGCAGCCCGAAGCTGTGCTGGGCGAGGCGGTGTCGCTCGGTGACGGGTACACCGTGATCGAGGCGGTCGACGACTCGGAGGCGGTCCGGCTCGAGGCGACCCGGCGCGACTTCGTCGCCAATGTCAGCCATGAGCTCAAGACCCCGGTCGGCGCGATGGCCCTGCTCGCCGAGGCGGTGCTCGACGCGGCCGACGACGAGGTCGAGGTCCGGCGCTTCGGGCAGAAGATCCTCAACGAATCGACGCGCCTCGGCACGCTCGTCACCGAGTTGATCGCGCTGTCCCGGTTGCAGGGTGCCGAACGGCTGCCCGACATGAACGTGGTCGAGGTCGACGCGGTGATCGCGGACGCGCTCGGCCGGGTGGTGCTGACCACCGACGACGACCGGCGCAACGTCACTACGGACAGGGACAGCGGCCTGCTCGTCGAGGGCGATCGGACGCTGCTGGTCACCGCGCTGTCGAACTTGCTGACCAATGCGATCGCGTACTCGCCTGCCGGTAGCCCGGTGTCGGTGTCGCGCAGGCTGGCCAACGGGGTCGTCGAGATCGCGGTGACCGACCGGGGCTTCGGTATCGCCGAGGACGAGCAGGAGCGCGTGTTCGAACGCTTCTACCGGGTCGACAAGGCGCGCTCGCGCGCCACCGGCGGTACCGGCCTCGGGCTCGCCATCGTCAAGCACGTCGCGGCCAACCATGGCGGCTCGGTGCGGCTGTGGAGCAAACCGGGGACCGGCTCGACCTTCACGTTGTGCATACCCGCACATCGCGGCTCGTCCAAGTCCGGCGCGGCGGCCACTCGCCCCGCGACCGGTACGGAGTCCGACACGCGGGGGCAGCCACGCTCGCGCGCCCGGCAGGCGGAGGCCAAGCGGGAAGCCCGCCTGGTCCGTACGGCCGAAACGACCGAACACGGAGGAGTGTTGTGACCAGGGTTCTCATCGTCGAAGACGAGGAGTCGTTCGCGGATCCGCTCGCGTTCCTGCTGCGCAAGGAAGGGTTCACCGCCACCGTGGCGACTACCGGCCAGTCAGCCCTCGAGGATTTCGACCGCAACGGTGCCGACATCGTGCTGCTCGACCTGATGCTGCCCGGGATGAGCGGCACCGACGTGTGTAAGCAGCTCCGGCAGCGCTCCGCGGTTCCGGTGATCATGGTGACGGCCAGGGACAGCGAGATCGACAAGGTGGTCGGGCTCGAACTCGGCGCCGACGACTACGTGACCAAGCCCTACTCGGCGCGCGAACTGATCGCCCGGATCCGCGCCGTGCTGCGCCGCGGCGCCGAGGCGGGCGGTGACGGCGAGCTGTCGCCCGCCGTGCTGGCGGTCGGCCCGGTGCGGATGGACGTCGAACGGCACGTGGTCACGGTGGACGGCGGTGAGGTGTCGCTGCCGCTCAAAGAATTCGACCTTCTGGAGTACCTGCTGCGCAACGCCGGGAGGGTGCTCACCCGCGGTCAGCTGATCGACCGGGTGTGGGGCGCGGACTACGTCGGCGACACCAAGACGCTGGACGTGCACGTAAAACGGCTGCGGTCGAAGATCGAGCCCGACCCCGGATCGCCGCGGCATCTGGTGACGGTTCGAGGCCTAGGGTACAAGTTCGAAGCCGCCCCCGTGCCGAGCTGAAAGACGCCTTCAGTCCGACTAGTGGAGTGAACGGCCCTTTCAGTCCACTCAACGGACTGAAAGCGTCTTTCAGCGCGCGGGGACGCTAGAGCAGTCTCGGCCAGGTAACGTTGCCTGCTGTGCGCCTTGGAGTTCTCGACGTCGGATCGAACACGACCCACCTGCTGGTGGTCGATGCGCACCGTGGTGCCCACCCGACGCCGATGCACTCGGAGAAGATCGTGCTGCGGCTGGCTGAGCGCATCACCAAGTCGGGCGAGCTGAGCAAGTCCGGCGGCGACGACCTGGTCCGCGCAGTCGAGACGGCGAAGAAAGCCGCGGTCAAGCTGGAATGCGAAGAGATGATGGCGTTCGCCACCTCGGCGGTCCGGGAGGCGCTCAACGCGGGTGACGTGCTGGCCAGGGTCGCCGAGGAGACCGGGGTCGAACTGCGGGTGCTGTCCGGGCCCGATGAGGCGCGGCTGACCTTCCTCGCCGCACGCCGCTGGTTCGGCTGGTCGGCAGGCCGGTTACTGGTGCTCGACATCGGCGGTGGTTCGTTGGAGATCGCGATGGGGATGGACGAGGAGCCCGACTACGCCGAGTCGTTCCCGCTGGGCGCCGGGCGCGTCACCAGGACGAGGTTCTCGCACGACCCGCCGTCGCGCGCCGAGCTCGTGGAGACCGCGTCGTGGCTGGCGGACGAGTTGGACGGCGTGCACAAGAAGGTCCGCAAGCACGGTGAACCTAATCACGTCGCGGCCACCTCCAAGACGTTCCGCTCGCTGGCACGGCTCACCGGCGCCGCGCCGTCGGCGGCCGGGCCACGCGTGCGAAGGGTGCTCACCGACGCGGGGCTGCGGCAGCTCATCTCCTTCATTTCCCGCATGACCGCCGCTGACCTGGCCGAACTCGAGGGCGTGAGCAGTAGCCGGTCGCACCAGCTCGTCAGCGGTGCCCTGGTGGCGCAGGCCGCGATGCGCGCGCTGTCGCTGCCCGAGCTGGAAATCTGCCCGTGGGCGCTCCGGGAGGGTGTGATCCTTCGCAGACTGGACCATTCCAACGGCGACGACCACACTGAGTTCATGACCGGAGTCACCCGGCCCGGCGTAGCGGGTGTGTAGTGGAGACTGTTGAATTACGGCAGTGGCAACAGGCACGGTGGAAGGGATGACTCGAGACAGCGGTGATCAGCCGACTCGGCGCACGGTAGCCGAGTTGCTTGCCCAGCACGGAGGGGCGAAACCGGCGGGCGCACCCCGCCGCAGGCATCGTCGTCCTGACAATGGGGCGCAAGCTGACGATCACGACGTAACCACCACCGCTCCCCAGGCGATCATCAACCGGATCCAGTCGGAGATGCCCGACGTGGACTGGCAGCAGCGTGGCCGCAACGGTCACTCCCACAGCGCGGCAGGCCCACGGCAGGCGCCTGCGCCGAACGGACCCGCACCTGGACCGGCCCCTGGACCAGCACCTGGACCAACGCCGCAGCCGGGCAGCGGCTACAACCGTGCGGTCCCGCCCGCCGAGAACCAGCGCTCCTGGCCACAGCCACAGCAGCAACCGGCACAACCGCCACCGGCGCCGCAGCACCCGAGTTCGCCCGGATTGCCCGTCAGCCGGGTCCAGCCGCCCAAGCCGCAGCCACCTGCACCACAGCAACCGGCAGCGCAGGTAACAAGGCCAACGCCGCCGCCGCAACGGGCTCCGGCCGCCCGCGCACCGCTCGACGAGTCGACCGACCAGTTCGACGCCGTCGACCTGGACACCGTTACCGAGGTCAGCGATCGCTTCGGTTATCGCGATCCGTATCCGGACTCGTTCGCCGACTACTCGTCCGAGCACGACTACCCCGAGTACGACTATCCGGGCGAGTACGAGGACCTCGACGCCCCGTACGACGACCCCCGTCAGCTGGACGAAGCCGACAGGGCCGACAGAGCACGCGTGGCCGAACTCGATGAGGAGGCCGCCGAGCGGGCCGACGAAGCCGACGAGCCCTTCGACGACCGCACGCCCGGCCAGCAATGGCTCGCGGTCGCCGCGCAGCTCACGCTCGGCGTGGTGGGTGGCGCCGGCGTGTGGCTGTTGTTCAACTGGTTGTGGACCCAGATCCCGGCCCTCGCCCTCGGCGCCGCGCTGCTCGTAATCGCGGGTCTGGTGTGGATTGTGCGTAAAATCCGCAAGGCGGAGGATTTGCAGACCACCGTGCTCGCGGTGCTCGTCGGCCTGGTGGTGACGATTTCCCCCGCCGCGTTGCTCCTCCTCGACAGGTAACTACTCCGGGACGTAACACTTGAACGAAGCCAGTCGCGACGGTGAGGCGGACCAGCACGCGCGCAGCTCGCCATCGCGGGCGCAGCGCGATGCCGTGTCGTGGCAGGCGGGCAAGCCGATCCCGGTCGGCCTTTCGACCGCGTCGGTGTGGCCGTTGCGCGCCAATGCCGGCTTCGAGCTCGCCGCCGAACTCGGCTACGACGGTGTCGAGGTGATGGTGTGGGCGGACTCGATCAGCCAGGACGTCTCCGCGTTGAAGTGGCTTTCCGAGAAGTCCGGTATTCCGGTGCTGTCCGTCCACTCGCCCTCGTTGCTGATCACGCAGCGGATCTGGTCGCCCGACCCCGAGGTACGGCTGCGTCGCAGCGTCGACGCCGCGCAGGAGTTGGGTGCCCGCACCGTCGTCGTGCATCCGCCGTTCCGCTGGCAACGCAAGTATGCCGACGGTTTCGCCGACCTGGTCGCCGAGCTCGAAGAGTCGAGCGGGGTCGAGGTCGCGGTGGAGAACATGTTCAAGGTCCGGCCGCCGGTCGGTGACCGGAGCAGGCGGGTATCGGCGTTCCGGCCGTCGATCGACCCCACCGACGTCGGTTACCGGCACTACACGCTCGACCTGTCGCACACCGCGGCGGCGGGCATGGACGCCTTCGCGCTCGCCGACCGGATGGGCACCGGACTCTCTCACCTGCACCTTGCCGACGGCACCGGCCTGCCCAAGGACGAGCACCTGGTGCCGGGTAAGGGCACGCAGCCGTGTGCCGAGATCCTAGAGAAGCTCGTCGCGACCGAGTTCGACGGCCAGGTGATCCTCGAGATCAACACCCGTGGTGCCCGGCGCTCGGCCGAGCGCGCGCGGCTGCTCGCGGAGTCGCTGCTGTTCGCGCGACTGCACCTCGGCCAGTAGCCGCCATCGTCGTGCGTGAAAGTCATTGCTCCCGCACGCCTCATCACTCACGACCTCAGCCAGGTGGGTCGTGAGTGCTGAAGCGTGCCCATGCACGATGTTCCACGCACGACGGCCAGGTTCGTCGTAGGGTGCTCGAGTGAATCCGCTGCGCTCGTTGATTCTGGCCGCCGCAGGAAGCGACGCGATCCGTAAGGCCGTCGCCACCGCGCCGGGCACCCGTTCCGTGGTCGACCGGTTCGTCGCGGGCGAGAGCCGTGCCGACGCGGTCGCCGCGGTCGCGGCCCTGGCGGACAAGGGGCTCTACGCGACGTTGGATTACCTCGGCGAGGACACCACCGACACCGAGCTCGCCGAACGCACCGTGCAGGCGTACCTGAAGTTGCTGGATTCGCTGCACCAGGAAGGCCTCGGCGCCCGTGCCGAGGTCAGTGTCAAACTCTCCGCGCTCGGGCAGCGGCTCGACGCGAAGCTGGCGGTGGACAACGCGTTCCGGATCTGTGCCGCGGCCGAACAGTGCGGGACGACGGTCACCGTCGACATGGAGGATCACACGACGACCGACGCCACGCTGGGTGCGGTGGCCGAGCTGCGGGAGGCCTGGCCGTCGGTGGGGGCGGTGGTGCAGTCGTATCTGCGCCGCACCGAGGCCGACGTCGACGCCCTTGCCGCCCCCGGGTCCAGGGTCCGGCTGGTCAAGGGCGCGTACGCGGAGCCGCCGGAGGTCGCCTACGCCCATGCGCACGACGTGGACCTGGGGTTCGTGCGCTGCGCCAACCGCCTGCTCGCCGGTGGCGGCTACGCCATGTTCGGCACCCACGACCCGCGGCTGATCGAGATCGCGGGCGATCGCGCGCGTGCGCACGGACGGGCGCCGGGCGAATACGAGTTCCAACTGCTCTACGGCGTCCGCCCCGATGAGCAAGTCCGGCTGGCGGCAGCGGGTGAGACCGTTCGGGTCTATGTCCCCTATGGCGAACAGTGGTATGGCTATCTGATGCGCAGGCTCGCCGAACGACCAGCCAATGCCGCGTTCTTCCTGCGGGCACTGGTGAGCACCCGATGAACGCCGCCGCCGAGCGGTCGGCGTCGTTCGCATCGGCGAGCCGGCCACGCTCACTCGGCGACGGCACCTTCACCGCGACGTTGCGGTCCGAGTGGGCCGTCGACGGCCATCCGCACGGCGGGTTCCTCATCGCCCTGCTCGCCAGGGCGGCGGCGCTGGTGATCCCCGATCACGGCGAGCTCGGGGTCGAGCCGATCGCGGTGAGCGCGGAGTTCTTACGGGCGCCCAGCGTCGGCCCCGCCCTGCTGCGGACCGACGTTCGCAAGGCGGGCACCCGGACCACGGTGATCGCGGCCGGGCTGGAGCAGCGCGGCAGGAGCTGCGTCGAGGCGAGGGTGATCATGGGCAGGCTGCCCACGCAGCGGCCACTCTGGTCGGACCTGCCGGTGATGGCCGCCGAACCCCCGAACAACGCGATCGTGCTCGATGAGCAGGCCGGTGCCGGGTTGTGCCGGCTCGCCGCGGACTGCGACGTGCGGCTCGACGCGAGCACGGCGTTCTTCGGCGCCCGGCGACGGCCCCACGCCGCAATGGGCCTCGGCGACCGCACGCCTGGCCTGCAGATCCGGCTCTGGGCGCGGCCGCGCAGTACCGACACGGACCTGTACTTCGCGCTGCTCGCGGGCGACATCGGCCCGCCGATACCCGCCAACCTCGGCCGCGCCGACCGGACGCCCGCGGTGCAGCACACCGCCCTGTTGCGGGCGCGGCCGACGCCGGGCTGGCTCCGGGTGCACGTGGCTACGCGCGCGGTGCACGGTCACTGGTACGACTCCGACGCCACCGTGCTCGACGCCACCGGCCAGCTCATCAGCCAGGCACGCCAGCTGGCCGTCACACCGGGGCCATAGGCGGTGGTGGGAAAGCTTGTCTGGCAGGCTGTGAGTCATGTCTGAGTTCGAGACGGCCAAACCCGTGATCGCGGTACTGGGTGCGGGCAAGATCGGTGAAGCCCTGATGTCCGGGCTGCTGCACGGCGGCCACACCAGCGACGAGCTGCTGTTCACCGAGCGCCACCCGGAACGGTCCGTGCAGCTGACCGAGGCCTACGGCGTGCGCTGCGTCGAGACGGACGAGGCGGCCGCGCAGGCGGATGTGCTGGTGGTCGCGGTGAAGCCGCAGGACATCGAGCCCCTGCTGACCGAACTCGCGCCGCTGCTGACCGGGGACAAGCTGATCGTTTCGCTCTGCGCCGGGCTGCCGACCGCGCTGTTCGAACGCAGGCTCGGCGAGGTTCCGGTGGTGCGGGTGATGCCCAATACCCCGATGCTGGTCGGCGAGGCGATGAGCGCGATCTCGGCGGGCAGGCATGCCACCGCGACGCATCTGGCCACCGTGGAGAAGATGCTCTCCTGCGTCGGCCAGGTCGTCGAGTTGCCCGAGTCGCAGCAGGACGCCGTCACCGCGCTGTCCGGATCCGGCCCGGCGTACTTCTTCTTCCTGGTCGAGGCGATGATCGACGCGGGCATCCTGCTCGGGCTGCCGCGGGCGATCGCGGAGAAGCTGATCATCCAGTCGGCCGTCGGATCGGCCAAGATGCTCTCCGAGTCCGATGAGCACCCGGTGATCCTCCGCGAGGCCGTCACCTCGCCCGCGGGTACCACCATCAACGCCATCCGCGAGCTGGAGAAGCACGGGGTCAGGGCGGCGCTGATCGCCGCGATCGAGGCCGCCCGCGACCGTTCGGTCGAGCTCGGCAAGGCCCACGAGGACTGAGTCTCAGCGCGCTGAAACAGGAGCCCAAGGTGGCCCCGGGTGCCATATAGGCACCCCATGGCACCTTGGCTCCGCCTATAGCACACCAATCGGGTCCAGAACGGCAGTGAAACGCTCACGATCGTTGCAAGTTGGGTTCATCTGGCCCGCGCACGTCGCATCAGTCACATGAGTCCCGCTAGGCTCGGGGGTACGCACGTGCGTGTCGATACCGCCGGTGGGGAAGCCGAGCGGCGCGACGCGTGCCAGAGGACACGGTGAAGCATGCCGCAAGACAAGGAGGACGTCCCCCGGCCGGCTCAGGTGCAATTCCTGACGGTCGCCGAGGTCGCCGCCATGATGCGCGTATCGAAGATGACGGTGTACCGGCTGGTGCACTCCGGAGAGCTGCCCGCGGTACGGGTAGGCAAGTCGTTCCGGGTGCCAGAGAAGTCGGTACACGAGTATCTGCAGCGCGCTTACTTCGATGTCGGATAGCCCGCTGGGTTCCGCCGAGGACCCCGCGGGTAACCTGAAAGGCCGCTAGTCGACCTAGACGCTTAAGGAGCGCCCGTGGGGTCCGTCATCAAGAAGCGCCGTAAGCGCATGTCGAAGAAGAAGCACCGCAAGTTGCTGCGCCGGACGAGGGTCCAGCGCCGCAAGGCCGGTAAGTAATCGCTTCGATGACGTGAACGGCGCGCAGGAATTCCCACATAGTGGATCTGTGTGCCGCCATTCGGGTGGTAGCACGTCCATCTTTCGACGTGCAGGTTAATAGCTTGTTAGCAGACTCCGATGACAGTTGTGTCGGCGGTAGCATCACGAGTGCGTCAAGTGCACCAGCCCCCGCGCTCGCTGACGCCATCGACAAGCCACCCGTGTGTAAAGGGAGATCCATGCCGTCGAACATCGTGTTGGTCACCGGGGTGGGCGGTGAGCTAGGCGGCAAGCTGCTTGCGCGCCTCGGGAACAACCCGGAGTTCGAGCGCGTCATCGGAGTCGACACTTCTCCGCCGCCCAAGCGGGTCATCGCCCGTATGGGTCACGCCGAGTTCGTACGGGCGGATATCCGCAACCCACTGATCGCGAAGATCATCAGCACGTCGAAGGTGGACACGGTCGTCCACGCTTCGACGACGGCGCATCCCGCCGGTCCGGCCCGCCGGGTAGCGATCAAAGAGATGAACGTCATCGGCACCATGCGGCTGCTGGCCGCGTGTCAGCGTTCGCCCCTGGTGCACAAGCTCGTCGTGAAATCGACGGCCGCCGTCTACGGCGCGAGCGCCCGATCGCCCGCGGTGTTCACCGAAGACTCGCCCTTGATGCCGACGTCGCCTCGCGGTTTCGCGTCCGACGCCGTCGAGATGGAGGGCTATGTCAGGGGGATGCAGCGCCGCAGGCCCGATATAGCGGTCACCGTCGCCCGCTTCACCAATCTCATCGGCCCCGAGGTGGACACGGTCACCTCGAGATATTTCGCGTTGCCCGTCGTACCGACGATCCTCGGTTACGACGCGCGCATGCAACTGGTGCACTCGGCGGACGCGCTGAGCGTGCTCGAGCTCGCCACGGTGCGCGACCTGCCCGGCGTTTACAACGTCAGCGGCGAGGGCGTACTGACCTTGACCCAGGCGATCCGGCGGGCGGGCCGGGTCGAGCTTCCGGTGCCGGGGCCGGTATTGCCGACCCTCGCGCCGCTGTTGCGAGGCGCCAACCTGGTCGACTTCTCCCGCGACCAGGTGCGCCTGCTCAACTACGGGCGGGTCGTGGACACCACCAAACTCAAGCAGGAATTCGGCTACACGCCACGCTGGTCGACCCGCGAGGCGTTTGACGACTACGTACAGGGCAGGGCGTTGCGCCCGGTCATTGACGGCCGACCGTTGTCCGCCTTGGTACGCAAGATCGCACTCGCCGCGGCGACCGGCCAGGCGTCGGCACACTGATCTTGGAGAGATAACCGCAATGGTCAACCGGAACCCAGTCACCGGTGTTGGTTCTGCCCGCGGCGGCACGCAGCAGGTGGATCGCCCGGTGACGGCCGACAACCCATCCGCTCAGGTCATACCGCTGCACGCGCCCGAGAAGGAGCAGCGGGTGCGCGGCACTACCGGATCGGCGAAGTGTCCCGTCGCACCGGACGAGCACGGCGATCGAGCCGACGCCGAGGTGGTGCGACTTCCGGGCACCGCAAGGCAGGACGAGCCGCCCCCTGGTGGGCCGTCGGCCGCTCCGGTGCGGACCGAGTCCCCGTATGACGATCTCTTGCCCGCCGCGGCGGTGAAGGCGCTCGACTTCGTGCGCGGCAGGCTCACCGGCGACTACAACGTCGACGAGTACGGCTTCGACGCCGAATTCACCGAAATCGTGCTGTTGCCCGCGCTGCGCGTGCTCTACGACAAGTGGTTCCGGGTGACGGCGCACGGCGTGGACAATCTGCCGCCCGGTGGCGGCGGGCTGGTGGTGTGCAACCACTCCGGCACGGTCCCCCTCGACGCGATGATGACCTCGCTCGCCGTGCACGACGCGCACCCCAAGCAGCGCCACCTCCGGCTGCTCGCCGCCGATCTGCTGTTCGAGGTGCCCTTCCTCAGCATGCTCGCCCGGAAGGCCGGGCACACGCTGGCGTGCAACGCCGACGCCGAGCGGCTGCTGCGCCACGGTGAGCTCGTCGGGGTGTTCCCGGAGGGCTTCAAGGGCATCGGCAAGCCGTACAGCGCGCGGTACAAGCTGCAGCGCTTCGGCCGCGGCGGTTTCGTCTCGGCCGCCATGCGCACGGGTGTGCCGATCATTCCCTGCGCGATCGTCGGCGCGGAGGAGATCTACCCCAAGATCGGCGACCTGAAGCCGCTCGCGCGACTGCTGGGCCTGCCGTACTTCCCCGTCACCCCGTTCTTCCCGCTGCTGGGGCCGCTCGGTGCCATACCGCTGCCGACCAAGTGGCACATCGAGTTCGGTGAACCCATTCCCACCGACGGGATCGACGGCGACTCCGACGATCCGCTGCTGATGTTCGACCTGACCGACCGGGTGCGTGAAGCGGTCCAGCAGATGCTCTACGAGCGGCTTTCGCAGCGCCGGGGCATCTTCAGCGACTGAATAGCGGCGGGCTCAGCGCCTGCGGTAGGCGAGGCCCGCGGCGACCGCGCCCGCGACGGCGCCGGCGCCCAGCACCGAGGGCACGCCGATCTTGGCGGCCTTGCGCCCGGTGCGCCAGTCCCTGATCTCCCACTGCCGCTGCCGCGCGACCTCCCGCAGGCCGGTGTCGGGGTTGATCGCGACGGCCGTGCCGACCGCCGACAGCATCGGCACGTCGTTGAGCGAGTCGGAGTAGGCCGTGCAGCGCTTGAGATTGAGCCCTTCCTTGGCCGCGAGCGCGCGTACCGCATGCGCCTTCGCCCTGCCGTGCAGCAGGTCGCCGACCAGCCGCCCGGTGTAGGAGCCGTCGACCTGCTCGGCGACGGTGCCGAGCGCACCGGTCAGCCCGAGCCTGCGCGAGATCATCGTGGCCAGCTCGACCGGCGTCGCGGTCACCAGCCATACCCGCTGGCCCGCGTCGAGGTGCATCTGCGCCAGCGCCTTGGTGCCCGACCAGATCTTGTCGGCCATCAGCTCGTCGTAGATTTCCTCGCCGACCTCGTTGAGCTCCTCGACGCGGCGTCCCGCGACGAACGACAGCGCCCGTTCGCGGGGTGACCCGACGTCGCCTTCTTTGCCGCCGACCCGGAACTTCACCTGCTGCCACGCGAATCCGGCGAGATCGGAGGTCGTGAAGTACTTGCGCGCCGCGAGGCCACGCGCGAAGTGGAACATCGACGCGCCCATCATCATGGTGTTGTCGACATCGAAGAAGGCGGCGGCGGTGAGGTCCGGCGTCACCGGGGGTGGCGGGCGCTCCTCGTCGAGCTCCGCCGAGGGCTCCGGCCGAGGTGCCGTTCCGACCACGGCTGTTTCGCCGGGCACGCCAACGGGCTGGCCGGCGTCGGGCTGGTCTGCTGGCCGGTCGAGCTCCGCAGGCGGCGCGGTCACTTCCTGACGGCCCTGCAGTCCCTCGGCTTCGCGGGCATCCTGGACGGCCTGCCTGCTTCTGGCCGACGCGTGCTCGATGGACACCGCGGCTTCCGCCGACGCCTCGCCCGCCATTTCGGCGCGTCGCTCGAGCTCACGGCTTCTGTCCTTGCCACGCCACAGCGCCACCCGCACCGCCTCCAGCTCAAGGATTTGGAAACTGCTGGGCCCTAGTGTGTCATCGAATCCGATGGGGCCGATGAAGTGGCCCACCTCGGCGAGTGTGACGTTCGAGCAATAGGTCGGGCCGAACGTCACACTCACCGAGGCGTTGGGCTCGCGCGACCGCTGTGGGCTGCGGCTCAGCCGAGGCCGATGTCGGGCAACTGGGGCAATCGCGGCGTCGTGGTCTCGGAGGTCGTCCCGTCGTCGTCGCTGCGGTCGGTCTCCTGGTTCACACCCGGCAGGGAGGGCTTCGGCAGGCCCGGCAGCTCGTTGACCTCATCCGGGTCCGGTTCCGTTCCCGGCGCCGATGCCTCACTGGGTACCGCATCAGACGCATTGGGGGCGTCGAGGGAGCCCTCCTTCGACGTTTTGCCGCCCTGCGCCGCCGTGGTGCCCCGTGGCGCGGCGGTCGCGGGCTCCGAACTGACCCGGGGCAGCACGTCGAGCTGCTGGGCTTCGTCCGCCGATGGATTACACGTGGTCTCGGCAGGCAGTACGCCCAGTGCGTCGGCACGGCCCGATGTGATGCTGTAGCAGTGCATGCGGGCCAGCAGGGCGGCCGCCCGTCCTTCGATCTGCCGGACCAGTTCGATGCTGGTCGCGAAGCGGTTGGCCGCCTCGGCGGGGACGCCGGTATCGATGGCCACCAGCTGATCGGTCGTTGCCGCCGCCCAGCTGTGCAGGGTCGCGAGGTCCTTGCCGTCTGACTGCGTCGAGTACGCGGTCACCCCGGCCGATGCGGCGGTCGCGGTGCGGGTGAAATCGGTGAGCACCGCGTCGAAGACCGCGACGTCGTCGGCGGTGGCGCCGCCGTCGGTGCGGTCCCGCTCGACCAGCGACTCCATCTCGGCGACTCGCCGCGATGCGATCTCGAGGAGCTTGAGTGCCTTGTCGTTCTCCGAGAAGGTGAGATCGAGCGAGAGGGACTCGGTGGTGCGCTTGACGTCGTAGAGCAGGTCGCCGGGCAGGGCGTCTTCCGCGATCTGGATGCCGAACGCGCCGAGCGCGACGATGCTGGCCGCGGTCGCGGCGGCGAGCAGGGATGCCTTGCGCTTGCGCTGCCGGGTGGCGGTGCCCATGACCCGGACCGGTACGGGCCCGGGCGTCTGCCGCTCGGCGGGTGCGTCGTCGAACATGCCGGCAGGGGCATCGGCCTTGATCGCGTTGAGGATTCGCTCGCGGCCGGCGGTGTCGAGGGCGGGCTCGGTGCCGAGCTCGGCCAGCGCGGCGACCATGGCGAGCTCATCGCCGAACTCCGCGTCGTCGGACGTACTGGCGTCATGCTCGAGCACCCGAGCGAAGTTCTCACTCCGGTCCCTGTGCCGCCGGTACCAAACGGGCTCGTTCACCCTGCGTCTCCGCCTTCTCCTGAGATGTCCGATGATGTACGGACGTCAGCCCAGCCAGCCCATTGTGCCGCTTGTGGTGGCACCGGCTGACTGTTGGCCTGCTGTTGCGTACTAACGATTCGTGGCAGTACGCGGTTACGGCTATACAACCACCCACATTGGTGATGTACGCCGCTCTCATGCTGGCTCTTTGTCATGGTGACTCTTTCACCGTATGCCGGTTGGCATGAGCTGCGCGAGCCGCCTTACGGCGCGGTGCTGCAGGGCCTTGATCGCGCCCTCGTTGCGGTCCATGATCTGAGCGGTTTCGGCGACCGAGAGGCCCTGCAGGAAGCGCAGCACGATGCACTCCCGCTGGTCACTCCCGAGCGCCTGGATGCAGCGGAACAGTTCGTCCTTGGTCGCCATCGCCATGACCTGTTGCTCGGGACCCGTGTCCGCCTGCTTCTCGGCGAGGAACGGCACGACGCCGGCGTCGGCGATCTCGGCCGTGGCGATCTCGCGGCGATACCGGCTCGACTTGACGTGGTCGAGCACGAGGTTGCGGGCGATCGTGATGAACCAGGCACCGACGTCGCGACCCTGGTAACTGACGGTGCTGATGCGGCGCAGCGCACGCAGGAAGGTCTCGCTGGTGACGTCCTCGGCGAGCTCACGGTCACCGATGCGGAACAGCACGTAGCGGAAGACGGTGTCGACGTAGCGGTCGTAGAGCATGCCGAACGCCGCGGTGTCGCCCGTTTGCGCGGCGTGGACCAGCTGCCACGCTTCCTCGCTCGCGGTGGCCTCGGCGCCGGACGCCTCTTCTGCGCTGGCTGCGTTCATATCCGCTTCGCCGTCGTCGACGTCTGGGGGCTTCGCCGTAGAGATCGGGAGGGTGCCACGGCCTCGCGAAGTCCCCGCGCGGCTCGTGTGCGGTGCGTCAGCGCGCTCCGTGGCCTCTTTGAGGAGGTCAGCAAGGGCGTTCGACACATAGTCTCCCTCGATCGCGGCGCCGTGACTCTCGGTGGTGGTCGGCTGAGCGTTGTTACTCGGGCGTAGGAAGCATACGTCGTGTTCAAGCCGGTTAGTAGTGCTCCGGTGGTAGCAAAATAGGTGACGTGCCCTCGTTCGGGTTATGACGCGAGGTTCTGTGCTCATGTTGTTACTGCTCGGTAGCAGTGTGCTGGGCCATCCGGCGGGTATCGCATCGGGGTCGGTCGATGGCCGAAAGTCGCGATTGCCATGCTTACGTACCTGCGCCGGAGTGGCTGGAGCAGTCCAGGAGGGCTAGATCGGATGGGAGACGACGTGTCACCTGCAGCAAACGTCGCCGAGCTTGCCTCGGACGCCGCCAGGAACTGGCCGGAAGCCACGGCGCTCGTCGACAGTTCGTCCGAGCTGTCGTTGACCTGGGCGCAGCTGGACAACGCGGTGAACGCCGCGGCGGCGCGACTGCGCGACGCGGAGGTGTCGCCGGGTGATCGCGTGGTGATCCGCCTGCCGACCTCGGCGGCGTTCGCCGTCTGTGTGTTCGCGGTCATGCGGGCCGGGGCCATCGCGGTGCCCGCTTCACCACAGGCGCCCGCGGCCGAGCTGCGCGGCCTTGTCGGGCACAGCGGCGCGCGAGTGCTGATCTCGGCGGACGGCGACGATGTCGAATGGCCCGCGGCGCCGGGCACGGTGCTGGGCTCACCCGAACTCGGCGGCGAGCCGGTACCCACCGTGCCGCCGGTCGGGGGCGACGAAGACATCGCGATGCTCTGCTACACCACGGCGGCCAAGGGTGCGCCCCGCGGCGTGATGCTCTCGCACCGCGCGCTCCTGGCCAACGTGTCGCAGGTGGGCGGGCTCAACCCGGCACCGATCACGCACGACGACCGCGTACTGGTGGCGATCCCGCTGTTCCACGTCTACGGGCTGGGGCTTGGCCTGCTGCAGTCGACGGCGGTGGGCGCGACGGCGGTCCTCGCCGAGCGGTTCGACGCGCGGCAGGCGCTCGCCGAGTGCACGCGGCACCAGGTCACCGTGCTGGTCGGGGTGCCGACGATGTACAGCGAGTTCGCGGTATTGCCGCCCGCCGAGCTCGCCGACGGGCTGAGCACGGTGCGGCTGCTCAACTCGGGTGCCGCGCCGCTGCACCCGAAGGTGCTCGGCGCCATCAACGAGGTCACCGGGCTCGGCGTCTACGAGGGCTACGGGCTGACCGAGACCGCGCCGGTGCTGACTTCGACCATCGTGACCGGCTACCCCAAGCCGGGATCGGTCGGCAGGCCCATTCCCGGCGTTGAACTGAAGCTGGTCGGTGTCGACAACGCCGATGTGGCGAGCCCGGTGCCGCTCGACGACGAGGACCCGGACGACGTGCTCGAGGAGGACGACGTCACGGGGCTGGTCACGGTGCGCGGCGCCAACCTGTTCTCGGGGTACTGGCCGGACGGCGCGGACGGCCCTGACAAGGACGGCTGGTTCCGCACCAGCGACGTGGGCTACCTCGACGCGGACGGCGACCTTCACCTGGTGGACCGGGTCAACGACCTGATCATCGTGAACGGGTTCAACGTGTACCCGCACGAGGTCGAGGCCGTCATCGCCGAACTGCCCGAGGTGGCCGAGGTGGCCGTCGTCGGGGTGATGGACGAGCGCAGCGGCGAAGCGGTGAAGGCCATCGTCGTCGTGAAAACTGCGGTGGCGCTGTCCGAACAGCAGGTCGTCGAGCACTGCGAAGCGCAGCTCGCGCGGTACAAGGTGCCGAGGACCGTCGAGTTCGCCGATGAGCTGCCGCACACCGCGATCGGCAAGCTGACCAGGACGTCACTGCGCCAGTGACGCGCTCTGCGGCCGGCTTGCGGCATCATGAGACACATGCATGAGGTGACCGTGGTCAGCAGGCAGGAATGCTCGTTGTGTGACGTCGCGGTGGAGGAGATCGAGCGCATCTGCGGCGAGCTCGGCGTGCCCTGGTCGGTGATCGACGTCGACGGCGACACCGAACTGCGCGCGGAGTACGGCGACCTGGTGCCGGTGATCCTCATCGACGGCAAGCAGCACGGGTACTGGCGGGTCGAAGAGGACCGGCTGCGCAGCGCGCTGGCCGAGTTGTAATGCACTGGTAAGGCACGACCACGGCATTCGCGCCCATGATGGACCCATGGTGCAGCGGGTGTGGCAGGGAGCGGACGAGCGTGATGACGCGCCGCCGCGGCTGAGCGTGCGGGTGGCCGCCGTCGTCGGGCTGGTCGCTCTGCTCGCGTCGCTGGCGGCGGGTCACCTGGTCGCCGGGTTCACCGGGCCGCAGTCGTCGCCTTACCTCGCGGTGGGCAACAGTGCCGTTGATCTTTCGCCCGCGTGGCTGACGGACTTCGCGAAGAACGCCTTCGGCACCGCCAACAAGCTGGTGCTGCTGGCAGGCATGGCGATCGTGCTCGCGCTGTTAGCGCTGCTCGCGGGGGTGCTGTCGCGTCGAAGGCCCGCCGGCGGGATCGCGCTGATCGTCGGCCTCGGAGTGGTGGGAATGGCCGCGGTGCTGACGCGGCCGGAGGTCTCGCCGCTGGCGGTGCTCGCTCCGCTGAGCAGTATCGCCGCGGGTGCCCTGGTGTTCGGCTGGCTGCACCGCGTCGCGCTGGAGGGTGTCGCTGATTCCGCTGAGGCGGCTTTCGACACCTCGCGCAGGCGGTTCGTGGTGTCCTCGCTCGGCGTCGTTGCCGGCGCCGGGGTCGCCGCCACGGTGGGCCAGTGGCTGACCGGTCCCGACGTCGAATCCTCCCGGCGGGCGGTCGGCGGGTTCCTGCCGCTGCGCCGGGCACCCGCGATCCCCGCGGGCGCGGACTTCGCTGCCAACGGCACGCCGACGTTGATCACGGCCAACCGCGACTTCTACACCATCCACACCGCGCTGGTCGTGCCCCGGCTGCGGGCCGAGGAGTGGGAGTTGCGGCTGCACGGCATGGTGTCGCGCCCGCTGACGCTGACCTTTGACCAGTTGCGGGCCCGCCCGCTCGTCGAGCGCACCCTCACGCTGGCCTGCGTGTCGAACCCGGTCGGCGGCGACCTGATTTCGACCGCGAACTTCATCGGTGTCGACCTCGCGGAACTGCTCGATGACGCCGGGGTCGCGCCGGGTGCGGAGCAGCTGTTCTCCACCAGCCACGACGGGTTCACCGCGGGGACGCTGATCGACGTGGTTCGGGAGCGTGAACGTGGCGCCATGCTCGCGATCGGCATGAACGGCGAGCCGCTCCCGGTGGAGCACGGCTTCCCGGTGCGGATGGTGGTTCCCGGGTTGTACGGCTTCGTGTCGGCGACGAAGTGGCTCACCGACCTGGAAGTGACGACCTGGGCGGAGCGCGAGGCGTACTGGATACCGCGCGGCTGGGCGCGGGAGGCCCCGGTCAAGACGCAGTCGCGGATCGACGCACCGGGCGCGGGGGACACCGTCGAGTCCGGCACGGTGCTGGTGGCAGGCACGGCGTGGGCACCGCACACCGGGATCGACTCGGTGCAGGTGCGTGTCGACGGCGGCGGGTGGCATCGGGCGGAGCTGGCGACGGAGGTCAGCGTCGACACGTGGCGGATGTGGCGCGCCGAGGTCGAGGTGCCACCAGATGAGCACCGCATCAGCTGCCGCGCGACCGACCGCGCCGGCGTCACCCAGACCGGTAATCCCCAGCCCGTCACCCCCGACGGCGCTACCGGCTGGCACACCGTGACCGTCACCGCGCGCTAGGCGTCCGAGCCACCACAGCCGTCGTGCGTGAAACACCTTGCATGGGCACGCTTGATCACTCACGACGGCCCCGTGGAGGGTCGTGAGTGATTAGGCGTGCCAGTGCAAAGGGTTTCACGCACGAGTGGGGCTGCTCACCCGCGGCGACCACGGATTTTGTGCACGCGTTCACAAGCGCTACCGTAGGTGTCCACACCTTGTGCGGCGCTCGCGCCGAATCCCCCGTTTTTCTCAACCCGGGATCGGCGTTTGCAGCGCATGCGCGACAGTAACGCCAGCGAGGGAGAGCGGGTGCCACGGTCAGACGAAGCCGATAACGCGCCGACGGCCGAGCTCCCCGCGGTGACCGACCGCAACGGCCCGGCGCGTACCGGCCGTGCGGCGCCCGGCGTCGACCCGAACCGGGTCAGGGCCATCCCCGAAGCGGCGGTAGCCCGGCTCGCGGTCTACTTGCGCGTGCTCTCGGCGATGGCCGAGCACGGCGCGGTGACGGTGTCGAGCGAGGAGCTCTCGTCCGCGTCGGGCGTCAACTCGGCGAAGCTGCGCAAGGACCTGTCCTACGTCGGCTCGTACGGCACGCGCGGCGTCGGCTACGAGGTCGACGTGCTGACCGCCGAGATCGAGCGGGTACTTGGCCTGACGCGCAAGCAGAAGGTCGCCGTCGTCGGCATCGGTAACCTCGGCCACGCGCTGGCGAACTACGGCGGCTTCCCCGGCCGGGGCTTCCCGGTCGAGGCGCTCTTCGACGTCGATGCCGATCTGGTCGGGGTGCCGGTCGGCGGCATGCCGGTCAGCCACATCGATGACATCCCGAAGGTGTGCGCGCAGCGCGGCATCGCCATCGGCGTCATCGCCACGCCGCCCGCCGCCGCCCAGTCGGTGTGCGATCGGCTCGTGCAGGGTGGCGTGCAGTGCATCCTGAACTTCGCACCGGTGGTGCTCCGCACGCCGCCGCACGTCGAGGTCCGCAAGGTCGACCTTGCCATAGAATTGCAGATTCTGTCCTTCCACGTTGCTCGCAAGACGGAGCAACGCACGCGTAGACGTGTACCCGCCGCGCGCGCATCCTCGAATGGTGAGGTGGTCTGAATGAGCGTGCTAGTAGTCGGGCTTTCCCATCGGACGGCCGACTTGCGCACCCTGGAGCGCGTCGCCGTGACGCAGGGCGAGCTGCCGAAGATGCTTCACGAGTTGCAGAGCTGCCCCGACGTCGACGAGGTCATGCTGCTCTCGACCTGCAACCGCATCGAGGTCTGTGCGGTCGTCGAGACCTTCCACGGCGGCCTCACCGCGGTGTCGAGCGTGCTCGCCCACAAGGCCGGTGTCGAGCCCGCCAAGCTTTACGACAACCTGTATGTGCACTACGCGGCCGCGGCCGTCGAGCACGTGTTCTCCGTCGCGTCGGGCCTGGATTCCATGGTGGTGGGCGAGAGCCAGATCCTGGGGCAGGTCCGCGCCGCCTACGCCGAGGCGCGCACCATCGGCACCGTCGGCAGCGTGCTGCACGGGCTCATCCAGACCACGCTGCGGGTCGGCAAGCGGGTCCACACCGAAACCGGGCTCGGCGCGCTCGGCGCATCGGTCGTCTCCGAGGCGCTCGCCGACGCCGGTGAGCTCGCCGGGAGCAGTGCGGTGATCGTCGGCGCCGGTTCGATGGGCGCGCTGGCGGCTTCCCAGTTGCGGCAGGCGGGCGTCGGGCGGGTGGTCATCGCCAACCGCACGCTGGACAACGCGCGCCGGCTCGCCACGTCGCTGGCCGAGCAAGGCATCGAGGCCGAAGCCATCGGTGTGGACGGGCTCGGTGGCGCGCTCGCCGCGGCCGACGTCGCGGTGTGCTGCACCGGGTCGCAGGACGTCGTGGTGCGTGCGGACCACGTCCGGCCGAGGCGGGCGGAGCGGCCGCTGGTGATCTGTGACCTGGGGTTGCCTCGCGACGTCGACCCGCTCATCACCGACATCGCCGGAGTGCGCATCGTCGACCTGGAGAGCGTGCGACGGAGGATGGACTCCGCCGCGGCGGAGGGCTCGGACACGGTGAGCGCGGCCAAGCAGACGGCGCGGGCGTCGGGCATCGTGCTGGACGAGGTGCGGGAGTACCTCGCGGGCCAGCGCAGTGCCGAAGTGACGCCGACGGTGACCGCGTTGCGCAAGCAGGCCGCCGAAGTCGTCGATGCCGAGCTGCTGCGGCTCGACCGGCGGCTGCCCGAGCTCGACGGTGACGTGCGCGACGAGCTCGGCCGCACCGTGCGGCGGGTCGTCGACAAGCTGCTGCACGCGCCGACGGTGCGGGTCAAGCAGCTCGCGGCCGATCCGGCGGCCACCGATTACGCGAGTGCGCTGCGAGAGCTGTTCGGGCTCGACCCCTCAGCACCGGCGGCGATGTCCGCTCCGGCGACGCAACCAGCGAAACATGACCAGATCGACGTCCACAACCAGGCGGACGGTGACGTGAGTGAGTAGAACGATCAGGATTGGCACCAGGGGCAGCGCGCTGGCGCTCGCGCAGACCGGCACGGTCGCCGAACGCATCGAGCGCGCGGGCCGGCCGGTGGAGGTCGTCAAGATTTCCACCGCGGGCGACAAGTCGATGGCGCCCATCACCGAGATCGGTGTCGGGGTGTTCACCTCCGCGCTGCGCGAGGCGCTGGCGGGCGGCGAGATCGATGTCGCGGTGCATTCCTATAAGGACCTGCCGACGGCGCAAGAGCCGGGGCTGGTGATCGCCGGGGTGCCGCCCCGGGAAGACCCCCGTGACGCGCTGATCGCGCGTGACGGCCTGACCCTCGGCGAGCTACCGCCGGGGTCGGTGATCGGCACGGGCTCGCCGCGCCGTGCCGCGCAGTTGCACGCGCTCGGGCTCGGGCTCGAGGTGGTCGGTATCCGCGGCAACATCGACACCAGGATGCGCAAGGTCTACGACGGCGAGTTGGACGCCGTCGTGCTGGCCCGCGCGGGCCTGGTCCGGGTCGGCAGGGCGGGCGAGATCACCGAGTCGCTCGACCCGATCCAGATGCTGCCCGCGCCCGCACAGGGGGCGCTCGCGGTGGAATGCCGGGCCAATGACGTCGACGTAGAACACCTCATCGCCGCCAGCGTGGACGACGAGGCGACGCGGGCGACGGTCACCGCCGAGCGGGCGGTGCTCGCCGCGCTCGAGGCGGGTTGCAGCGCGCCGGTCGGTGCGCTGGCCGAGGTCGTCGAGGATCTTGGCGATGCTGGCGGGGTCGTGCTGCGGCTCTCGCTGCGTGGCGTCGCGGCCACGGTGACCGAATCGGGCGCGACCGACATGCTGCGGGCTTCGATCATCGGTGAGATCGCCGAGGCGGCGAAGCTGGGTCGCGAACTCGCCGCCGAACTGCTGGACCTGGGAGCGGCGGCTCGCCCGGGTGCCGGTTCGTGAACACCGCCGCGGCCCGCCATCGGTCGTGAGTGAACATCGTTGCCCAGGCAGCGTTGAACACTCACGACCCAGCCACCGAGACAGACTGCCATGAAATCGTGTGAACAAGAGGAGAAACGCAGAAGATGACCCCGGCACGGAAATCCACCGGGCGCGTCGCATTCGTAGGATCCGGTCCCGGTGACGCGGGCTTGATCACGGCGCGCGCCACCGAACTGCTCGGCAAGGCCGACCTTGTCGTCACCGACCCGGACGTACCTTCCGGCGTGCTCGCGTTCGCGGGCGATGCGGCGGAGGTACGGCCGGCGGTCGGTGAGTCGAGTGAGGTGGCCAAGGATCTGGCCTCGGAGGCGAAGTCGGGGCGGCTCGTGCTGCGGCTGGTCTTCGGTGACCCGCTGACCCGGCCCGCCGTGGTCGCCGAGATCAACGCCGTCGCGCGCACCAGCGCGGTGTTCGACATCGTGCCCGCGGTCTCGCCAGGGGTCGCGGTGCCCGCCTACGCAGGTATCGCGCTCGGCGGCGCGCACACCGACGTCGATCTGCACGGCGAGGTCGACTGGGCGGCGCTGGCCGCGGCGCCCGGCACGCTGGTGCTGCACGGCAGCTCGGCGCACCTGGCCGAGGCGGCGTCCGCGCTGATGGAGTACGGCCGCAAGCCCGATACCCCGGTCGCCGTCACCACCAACGGCACCAGCAACACCCAGCGCACCATCGACACCATGCTGGCCACCGTCGCGGCTGACGTCGGCGACGCCATGGGCAGGCTCGTGGTGAGCGTCGGCGGTGGCGTCGAGGTCCGCTCGAAGCTGTCCTGGTGGGAGTCGCGCGCGCTTTACGGCTGGAAGGTGCTGGTCCCTCGCACGAAGGAGCAGGCGGGCGAGATGGCCGACCGGCTCCGCAGCCACGGTGCGACGTCGCACGAGGTGCCGACCATCTCGGTCGAGCCGCCGCGGAGCCCGGCGCAGATGGAGCGTTCGGTGAAGGGCCTGGTCGACGGCCGCTACCAGTGGGTGGTGTTCACCTCGGCGAACGCGGTCCGCGCGGTCTGGGAGAAGTTCACCGAGTTCGGGCTCGACGCCAGGGCGTTCTCCGGCGTCAAGATCGCGTGCGTCGGTGAGGCGACGGCGGCCAAGGTGCGCTCGTTCGGCATCGTCCCCGAGCTGGTGCCGTCGGGTGAGCAGTCCAGTGAGGGCCTGCTCGCGGAGTTCGCTCCGTACGACGACGTGCTCGACCCGGTCAACCGCGTGCTGCTGCCGCGGGCAGACATCGCGACGGAGATCCTGGCCGCCGGGCTGGCCGAGCGCGGCTGGGAGGTCGACGACGTCACCGCGTACCGCACCGTGCGTGCCGCGCCGCCGCCTGCTGAGACCCGCGAGATGATCAAGACCGGTGGCTTCGACGCGGTGTGCTTCACCTCGGCGTCGACGGTGCGGAACCTGGTCGGCATCGCGGGAAAGCCGCACGCTCGCACCCTCGTGGCCTGCATCGGGCCGAAGACGGCGGAGACGGCGAAGGAGTTCGGCCTGCGGGTCGACGTGCTGGCCAGCAAGCCGCTGGTGCCGGTGCTGGTCGACGAGCTGGCCGACCACGCCGCGAAACTGCGTGCGGAAGGGGCGCTCCCGCCGCCCCGCAAGGCCAAGCGGCAGCGCCGGTCATCCGCATCGTCCTGAAAGACCCAGGCCCCATGCGCTGAAAGACGCTGTCCGCTGGACGGACTGAAAGCGTCTTTCGCTCCGCTCAACGGACCCAAGGCGTCTTTCAGCGCGCATGCCGGAGTACCGTCGCTGATGTGTTTCCTGAGCATCGACCCCGGAGATTGCGGACGACACCGGCGCTGCGGCGGCTGGTGAGCGAGACGACGGTGCGGCCCCGGCAGCTGATCCTGCCGATGTTCGTCGCGGAAGGCCTCGACGAGCCGCGACCCATCGCGAGCATGCCCGGCGTGGTGCAGCATTCCCGCGACTCACTGCGCAAGGCCGCGCTGGCAGCCGTGCAGGCAGGCGTCGGCGGCCTCATGCTGTTCGGCGTGCCGAGCACCCGGGATGCCATCGGCTCCGCAGGCACCGATCCCGACGGCGTGCTCAACGTCGCCGTCCGGGATCTGCGCGCGGAGTTCGGCGACGACACGGTGATCATGGCCGACACCTGCCTCGACGAGTTCACCGATCACGGCCACTGCGGCGTGCTGGACGACGAGGGCCGGGTCGACAACGACGCCACCCTGCGGCGCTACGCGGAGCTCGCGCTCGCCCAGGCCGAAGCGGGCGCACACCTGCTCGGGCCAAGCGGCATGATGGACGGCCAGGTCGGCGTGATCCGGCAGGCGCTCGACGACGCCGGCTACATCGACGTCGGCATCCTTGCCTACTCGGCGAAGTACGCGAGCGCGTTCTACGGCCCGTTCCGGGAAGCCGTCGACTCGCAGCTCAAGGGTGACCGCAAGACCTACCAGCAGGACCCGGCCAACGTCAGAGAAGCCCTGCGCGAGATCGAACTCGACCTGGCCGAAGGCGCCGACATGGTCATGGTGAAGCCCGCGCTGTCCTATCTGGACGTCATCACGGCGGCGGCCGAAGTGTCGAACGTGCCGGTCGCGGCGTATCAGGTCTCGGGCGAGTACGCCATGGTCGAAGCCGCCGTCGCGCAGGGCTGGCTGGAGCGCGAGCGAACCGTGCTCGAGATCTTGACCTCCATCCGGCGTGCCGGTGCCGATATGGTGCTGACGTACTGGGCGGCCGACGCGGCGGCATGGCTGGACTGAAGGCTGAACTGAGGCGGAGCCGGTGACCCACCCCGAAGACGAGTACGAGTCGAGCGGACGCAAGGACGACTACCCCGTCGACGACCTGGAGCGCGAGGCCCGCGGGTTTCCGCCGCTGTCCAACGACCGCCGCGAGCGCCCGGTACCGCCGGGACCGGTGCGGCTCTCGTTCTGGTTATGGGTGGCCGGTGCCGTCCTGCTGGTGGTCGGTTTCGTGCTGATGGTCGGCAACCAGGCCGAGATCATCGAGGCGCTGCTGGACTCGTACGAGCGGGCCAGGATCGCAGGCGATCCCGTCACCGAGCGCTCGGGCGTCACGCCGGAGAACATCGCCTCGGGCGTGCCCGGGCTGCTGTGGCTGCTCGCGGCGGGTGCGGTGATGATCGCGGGGCTGATCGTCCTCTTCGCCTACAAGGCGCGGGAGGGCACGCGGTCGGCGCGCAGCGTGTTGATCGCGCTCACCCTGGCCGTGGTGGCCTTCGCCATCGGGATGCCGGGCGAGTTCGTCAACGCCTTTCACATGATCGCGCTCGGTGTGGCCGCGGTGGCGATCGTCCTGCTGTTCCTGCCGGGCGTGTCCGGCTTCTTCCCGAAGCTGCCCCGGGTGAAGCGCCGGTGGCAGGATTCATGACCGAATTCGAGGACCAGGACGGCGCGAGCGAGGCCGCCCCTGATGACGAACTGCTCTACGAGGAGCAGGGCGCGAGCCGCTGGGCGTTGCTGTTCGGCCCGATCTTCGCCGGCGCCGGGATCAGCGTCGAGCTGATGACGGGCGGGCCGGCGTTCTTCGGCCTGTGGCTGACCGTCGCCGCGGTGCTGGGTGCGTTCAGCGCGCTGTGGGTCTACGCCCGGCGCCGCTACGCCGTGGTCCGGGTGACGACCAGTGCGCTGCGGCAGGGCCAGGAAACCATCCCGGTCGATAGCATCGCCGAGGTCATCGAGGTCGCCGACGGCCACGCGCCGCCGCGCGCCCGGGTACTCGGCGGGGGCCTCGCCGCGCCGCGTAAGTACGCTGAGCTGCCGCTGCGACTGCGGGATGGCAGCCTGGTGCTGGCATGGGGACGTGACGGAGACGCGATGAGGTCCGCGCTGCGTGACGCGATCGAGGCGTGAAAGGGTGGTTTGGGTGAACGTCAAGAGCAGCAGTGACAGCCGGATCCGGGGTATCACCGTGGACGCACCGGCCGAGGCGCCGAGCGCGCTGCATCGCCCCTGGCGGGCCGCCGTCGCCCTCGGGGAGCTGGTCCTGGCGGGCGTTGTGGTCTGGTTCGCGTTCCGGCTCTGGTCCGGCGGCATCACCGACATCACACTGCCTCGCTCGAGCGGAGGCGAGGTCACGCTGACGCGTTATCGCGGCGACCTGATCGCGGGCGCGATCGGGCTCGGGGCGCTGGCTTCGCTACTGATGCTGGACGCGGTCCGGCAGCTGCTGCTGGCCATCCGCGTCCGCCGCTCGCGCAAGCGGGACGCCGCGCGGCAGCCGTGGCCGCCGTTCGACGAGGACACCGACGCGCTCTGAGCCCGACGAAACGCCCTCCCGGCGCCGCTGGTCGAACGGGCTGGGACACTATGCGCATGAGCTTTCAGCAGTCGCAGGCGCTGTTCGACCGTGCGGTGCCGGTCATCCCGGGTGGCGTGAACTCTCCGGTACGGGCGTTCAGCGCGGTCGGCGGCACGCCGCGGTTCATGGTCTCGGGTGAAGGCGCGTATCTCCGCGACGCCGACGGCAACCGCTACGTCGACCTGGTGTCGTCCTGGGGGCCGATGATCCTCGGGCACGCCCACCCGGCCGTCGTCGACGCGGTGCGGACCGCGGCTAGTTCGGGCTTGTCCTTCGGCACTCCCACCAAGGGCGAGGTCGAGCTGGCCGAGGAGCTCGTCGCCCGGGTCGAGCCGGTGGAGCAGGTGCGGCTGGTGAACTCCGGCACCGAGGCGACGATGAGCGCGATCCGGCTCGCCCGCGGTTTCACCGGTCGCAGCAAGATCATCAAGTTCGCCGGCTGTTACCACGGGCATGTCGACGCCCTGCTGGCCGAGGCGGGCTCCGGCGTCGCGACGCTGGGGCTGCCGACGTCGCCGGGCGTCACCGGGGCATCGGCCGCGGACACGATCGTGGTGCCCTACAACGACCTTGACATCGTCCGGAAGGCGTTCGAGGCCAACGACGGCGAGATCGCGGCGGTCATCACCGAGGCGGCGGCGGGCAACATGGGCGCCGTCGCACCGGATGACGGCTTCAACGCGGGGCTGCGGCAGCTGGCCGACGACCACGGCGCGCTGCTGATCATGGACGAGGTGATGACCGGCTTCCGGGTCTCGGCCGCGGGCTGGTTCGGGCTGGAGCAGGTGGCGGGTGACCTCTACACCTTCGGCAAGGTCATGTCGGGCGGGCTGCCCGCCGCGGCGTTCGGCGGCCGGGCCGACGTGATGGCTTCGCTCGCCCCGAGTGGCCCGGTCTACCAGGCGGGCACGCTGTCCGGGAACCCGATCGCCGTCGCCGCCGGCCTCACCACGCTCCGGCTCGCCGACGACGACGTGTACCGGGCGCTGGACGCGAACTCGCAGCGGCTCGGGGCGCTACTGGGTACCGCGCTGGCCGATGCGGGTGTCGCGCACAACGTGCAATACGCGGGCAACCTGGTATCGGTGTTCTTCACCGAGACGCCGGTGCGCGACTTCGCCGGTGCCGCCGCTGCCGAGACGTTCCGCTTCGCGCCGTTCTTCCACGCCCTGCTCGAGCAGGGGATCTACCCACCGCCCAGCGCGTTCGAGGCATGGTTCGTCAACGCGGCCATGGACGACGCCGCGTTCGAGCAGATCGAAGCCGCGCTGCCACGGGCTGCCCGTGCGGCCGCTGAGGTGACCCGGTGACTCGCACGGTGGTGCACTTCCTCCGCCACGGCGAGGTCCGCAACCCCGAGCACATCCTGTACGGCCGGCTGCCCGGCTACAAGCTGTCCGACCAGGGCACGCGGCAGGCGCTGCTGGTGGCGGAGTCGCTCGCGCAGCGCGACATCGTGCACGTCGTCGCGTCGCCGTTGCAGCGCGCGCAGGAGACGGCCGCACCGATCGCCGCCGCGCACCGGATCGACATCGACACCGACGAGCAGCTGATCGAGTCGGCGAACCTGTTCCAGGGGCTACGGGTCGCGGTCGGCGACGGCGCGCTGCGTCAGCCCCGGCACTGGCCGAAGCTGCGCAACCCGTTCCGGCCCTCATGGGGCGAGCCCTACCTCGAGGTCGCACGCCGGATGCTGGGCGCGGCGTATCGAGCGCGGGCGGCGGCGGAAGGCCACGAGGCGGTGTGCGTATCGCACCAGTTACCGATCTGGACGTTGCGCCGGTTCGTCGAGGCTCGCAAGCTGTGGCATGACCCGCGTAAACGGCAGTGCTCGCTTGCCTCGCTCACCAGCCTGGTCTTCCAAGGCGAAACGCTCATCCAGGTCGCCTACACCGAGCCGGCGGGCCACACCGATCCGAGGGTGACGGGAGCATGAAACGGCCGCGGGTGCTCGCGCTCGTGCTGTTGCTGGCGCTGCTGCCGGCATGCAGTACGGGCGAGGACGCCGTAGTCAGCGGCAGCGAGTTCCACTTCGTCGCACCCGACGGCAAGACCACGATCAACTACGACGGACCCGGCCGGCAGTCGCTCGAGCTGTCCGGCGAGGACCTCTTCAACGAGGGAGAGACCATCTCGACGGCGGACTTCGCCGGGAAGGTCGTAGTGATCAACATCTGGGGGCAGTGGTGCGGGCCGTGCCGCCGGGAAGCGCCCGCGATGCAGGAGGTCTACGACAAGACCAAGGACGACGGGGTCCAGGTGCTGGGCATCGACGTGCGGGATCATTCGCGGCAGGCGCCGCAGGACTTTCTGCGTGATCGCGGCCTGACCTATCCGTCGATCTATGACCCGCCGGGCCGGTCGCTGCTGCCGTTGAAGGGCTACCCGCGCAGCGTCGTGCCGTCGACGATCGTCCTGGACAAGCAGCACCGCGTCGCGGTGGTGTTCCTCAAGGAACTGCTCGCCGAAGACCTGCTGCCGGTCGTCACCCGCCTCGCGAAGGAGCAGGACTAACCACGCGCTGAAAGTGGCTTTCAGTCCACTGGGTGGAGTGAGTGGCCCTTTCAGTCCGTTGAACGGACTGAAAGTGGCTTTCAGCGCACCGGGTCAACGGGTGTCCCGGGCGCGGTAGGAGCTGCGTCACTGCCTACCCTGATCCTCGTGGAGTCCATCACCGAGCTGGCGACATCGGGCCCGTTGCTGTTCGCCGCCGGGGTGGCGCTACTCGCCGGGGCCATCTCGTTCGCATCACCGTGCGTGGTGCCGCTGGTGCCCGGTTACCTGGCCTATCTGGCGGCGCTGGTCGGTGCGGACGCGCCGCCGGTGGACGCCGGGGAACCCGCCAAACGCGGGCGCTACCGGGTCGTGGGGGCGGCGTCGCTGTTCGTCCTCGGCTTCACCGTGGTCTTCACCGCCAGCGTCGGCAGCCTGGTGTGGCTCGCCGACGCGCTGCTGGCCAACCAGTTGATGCTGGAGCGGATCGGCGGGGTGCTCACCATCGCGATGGCACTGGTGTTCCTCGGGCTCATCCCCGTGCTGCAGCGGGACGCGCGGGTACATCTGGTGCCGCGGTACGGCATCGTCGGGGCCCCGCTGCTCGGCGGGATCTTCGCGCTCGGCTGGACGCCCTGCATCGGCCCGACGCTGGCCGGGGTGCTGGCCATCGCCAGCTCTACCGGGGACAGCGCGGCACGGGGATTCCTGCTGGTCGTGGTGTACTGCGTCGGGCTCGGGTTGCCGTTCGTGCTCATCGCCTTCGGTGCGCGGTGGGCGGTGCGGGCGACCGACTGGCTGCGCAGGCACGGCCGCAGGGTGCAGATCGCGGGCGGCGCGTTGCTGCTCGTCGTCGGCCTCATGCTGGTCACCGGGCTGTGGGGCGAGATGGTCGGCTGGATGCGCGACGCGTTCATCACCGATGTGGAGTTGCTGCTGTGACCTACCGCAACACCACCGCGCGACGGGTCATCGCGCTGGCTCGCAACACCTGGCGTGGCCTGACTTCCATGCGCACCGCGCTGATCCTGCTGTTCCTGCTCGCGCTCGCCGCGATGCCAGGGGCGATGCTGCCGCAACGATCACTGAACGCGCCCAAGGTCGACGAATACATCGCCGAGAACGGCTGGTGGGGGACGCTGCTCGACCAGCTCGGCTTCTTCGCGGTCTACGGCAGCGTGTGGTTCTCCGCGATCTATCTGCTGTTGATGGTCTCGCTGGTCGGTTGCCTGCTGCCGCGCAGCCTCGAGTACGTCAAGTCGATGCGGGCGAAGCCGGT
>WHSS01000013.1 GCA_009379975.1 Actinophytocola sp. | reverse complement strand
GCTCCTGACGCTGCTCGCCGCGGGTGTGAAGGACGAGACGATCGCCCGGCAACTGATGATCAGCCCCCGCACCGTCACCCGCCGGGTAGCCGAACTGCTCGACGAGCGGGGCGCGCGTACTCGGTTCCAGGCAGGCGCACTGGCGCAGCAGCGAGGCTGGCTGCCGTAGGGGATTGCCAGGCGGAACCCGCGGGCCCATTCCGGGCAGGTACGACATCGAAGGACCCCTTCGGCTCGCGGCCTGGGCTGCCCTGGCCCGGGTTATGAGCCAGCCGGACCGCCACCATGCTCTGCCGCCGTGGCGTCCATGGCGTCCCGCAGCGCGGGGAGTTCCCGCAGCAGCCGGGTCAGGTCCTCGCCTTCGATCCGCAGCATCTCGACGGCTTCGGTGGTCGACACCGTTGCCGAGCGCAGCCGCCCCTGCCGGATCGCGACCTCACCGACCACGTCGCCCGGACCGAGCTCGGCCACCGGCTCCCGGCCGGCGTACACCGCGACCTTGCCGGACAACAAGATGTAGCAGGCGTCGCCGGGCGTCTGCTCGTGAATCAGCGGCCAGTTCGCCGGCAGGCTGACGCGGTCGGCGGCTCGCACCACCTTGTTCAGCTCGCCGGACGAGAAGCGCTCGAACGTCGGGAAGCCGCGCAGGAAACGCGCCTCCGACCCGGACTTCGGACCCTCTGCCATCGGCTCGTCCTTTCGTCGGCAGCGCCGATCGTACTGGGATCGGCCGCCGCGAGCCCGGTCAACCGCCGGGCGACGATGACCCCAGGCGGGTCGTGAGTGATCAGGCGTGCCGGAGCAAGGACTTTCACGCACGAGGGATGGTTGCTCCTGGCGCCGGGATGTCTCATGATCCACTGGGGCAGACTTGGGAAGGTGGCGTCGATGACCGCAGCGGGTGCATCAGCACGAACTCGCTCCTGGTGGGGGTGGGGCTGGTCGGACGAGATGGTGCCGGACGCGGAGTGTGCCGCCCTCGCGTCGCAGTTGCCCGGCCTGCCCGAGCGGCCGTTGCCCGCGCCCGACGTCGACGACCTCCAGCTGCCCGAGCCGCGGCTGACACCGCCCGCCTCGCTGGCCCAGGTCGTGTCGATGCTGCCGCTGGACCGCGCGAGCCACACCTACGGCAAGGCGTACCGGGACGTCGTGCGCGCGTTGCACGGCGGCGTCGCGGCCGCGCCCGACGCGGTGGCATTTCCCAACACGGAGGCCGACGTAGTCGCCATGCTCGACTGGGCGGGCTCGAACAACGTGGCGGTCGTGCCCTACGGCGCGGGCAGTTCGGTCGTAGGCGGCGTCGAGTATCGGGGCGACACGCACGCCGGGGTGCTCAGCCTCGACATGTCCGCGATGGACGGCGTGCTCGAGGTCGACACCACGAGCCGGGCCGCCCGGATTCAGGCAGGCACCTACGGGCCCGCCATCGAAGACCAGCTCCGCCCGCACGGCTACACGTTGCGCCACTTCCCGCAGAGCTTCGAGTTCTCCACCCTCGGCGGCTGGCTGGCCACCCGCGCGGGCGGCCATTACGCGACGCTGTACACGCACATCGACGACCTCACCGAGTCGATGCGGGTCGTGACGCCGGTGGGGGCCGGCGAATCGTGGCGGCTGCCGGGCTCCGGGGCCGGGCCGTCACCGGACCGCATGTTCCTGGGTTCGGAAGGCATCCTCGGCGTCATCACCGAGGCATGGGTGCGGCTGCAGGACCGCCCGCAGCACAAGGCGTCGGCCACCGTGCGCTTCGACGACATCACCGACGCGATGGCCGCGGTGCGCGCGGTGTCGCAGTCCGGGCTGCATCCGGCCAACTGCCGGTTGCTCGACCCCGGCGAAGCGGCACTCTCCGGTGCCGCGGAGGGCGGCGAGAGCGTGCTGGTGCTCGGCGTCGAGTCCGCGCACCACCCGGTGGACAGCAGGCTCGAAGAACTGGTCACGCTCGCAGCCGATCATGGCGGCAAACCCAACGAGCGCGCCGCGGGCGAACCGGACACCGCAGCCGACGCGTGGCGTTCGGCCTTCCTCCGCATGCCCTACCTCCGCGACGGGCTCGCCAGAATGAGCGCGATCGTCGAGACCTTCGAAACCGCATGCACCTGGGACCGGATCGACGCGCTGTACCAGGCGGTGCGCGCCGACGTCGGCGCGGCGGTCGAACAAGTCACCGGCGCGCCAGGCATGATCAACTGCCGATTCACCCATGTCTACCCGGACGGCCCCGCGCCCTACTTCACGGTGATCGCCGCGGCCAAGCGCGGGCAGGAACTGGCGATGTGGGACGACATCAAGGCGGCGGCGATGGAGTCGCTGCACCGGCATCGGGCCACCATCACCCACCACCACGCGGTCGGCAGGGATCATCGGCCCGGCTACGACCGGCAGCGACCGGAGCCGTTCGCGACCGCGCTCCGGGCGACCAAGGCGGCGCTCGACCCGCTGGGCATGCTCAACCCCGGCGTGCTGATCGACCCGCGCTGAAAGACGCTTTCAGTCCGCTCAGTGGACTGAGTGGCCCGTTCAGTGCGCTCAATGGACTGAAGGCGTCTTTCAGCGCGCGTGGTGGTGGTGGCCGGCGCGCCGCATGATGTCCGGCACCTCATGCCGCCCGTCGGGCGCGAGGCCATCCAGGAACTCGCCGCTCTGCCTGCGACTGCGCTCGATCATCTCGGCACCGCGGGAGAAATCCACCGGCGAGACGTCGAGCGGGCACAGCGGCGGCAGCACAACGAGTTCGACCTCCTCGGGCACCCGCTGGATGTCGAGCACCAGCCGCTGCTGGACCAGCACACTGAGGGACTGCGTCGCGACGCCGACCGCCCCGCGCGGCGCGTCCTCGAGCGAGCAGGCGTAGCCGGTCGGCAGCACGTAGATGCGCCGCACCCCGGCGTCGACCGCGTGGCAGAGCGGGGTGTTGTTGGTGACGCCGCCGTCGACGAGCACCCTCCCGCCGCGGCGCACCGGCGGGAACACGCCGGGCAGTGCCGCGCTGGCAAGCACCGCACTCAAGGCATTCCCCGTGGAGAGCCGTAACTCCTCGCCCCGCAGCAGGTCGGTGGCCACCACGTGCAACGGCGTCGCCGTCTGCTCCAGGGTTTCGAACTGCAGCCACGCCTCGAGCAGCCGCCGCAACCGGCGCGGGCTCACCACGTGATCACGCAGGCCGAGCAACCCGAGGAGCCCCGTCAACGGGCTGACCGGGAACACATCGCGGGTACGCAGCCCCGACCACACCCGCGCCAGCTCATCGGCGGTGTCGCTGGTGGCAGGCCGGGACGCCAGGAAAGCGCCGTTGGTCGCCCCCACCGAGGCGCCGTAGAGCACATCCGGTGCGATGCCACGCTCGTAGAGCGCCTGCAGCATGCCGACCTGGACCGCGCCGATGCTGCCGCCGCCCGACAGCACGAAGCCGACCGGGCCTTCGGCGGGTGGCCGCGATGATCGAGTCATGGTGCTCCAATGTGCTCGTTACGGCGGTATCGGCCGACATAGTGACACGATGAGAATGCCGGTGCAGTTCCTCCGGCGTTGTCAGCTCGACGAGGAGACGCGAACCATGGCCGAGGCCAGCAGGAAACTCACCTTCACCGGTTCACACGGTACGCCGCTCGCGGCCAGGCTCGAGTTGCCTGCCGGAAAGCCGAAGGCCTACGCCCTGTTCGCGCACTGCTTCACCTGCGGCAAGGACGTACACGCCGCGACGCGGATCTCCCGCGAACTCGCCGAGGAAGGCATCGCGGTGCTCCGCTTCGACTTCACCGGTCTGGGGAATTCCGAGGGTGACTTCGGCGCTACCGACTTCAGTTCCAATACCGATGACCTGGTGTGCGCTGCCGATCATCTCCGCGCGCACTACGAGGCACCGTCCATCCTCATCGGACACTCGCTCGGCGGCGCCGCGGTGCTGGCGACCGCTCACCGGATACCCGAAACCAGGGCGGTGGCCACCATGGGCGCCCCTGCCGATCCCGCCCACGTGGCGCATCTGCTCGGCGACGCGCGCGAGACGATCGAGGCCAAGGGTAAGGCCGATGTGACGCTGGCCGGGCGGACGTTCTGCATCGAGAAGCAGTTCCTCGACGACATCGAGGGGCAGCCGCAGCGCGACCGGATCAACAAGCTGGGGGCAGCGCTGCTGGTGCTGCATTCGCCGACCGATGAGCTGGTCTCCGTTGACAACGCGCGCGAGATCTTCGATGCGGCGCGGCATCCGCGGTCCTTCGTCGCGCTCGACGGCGCGGATCATCTGCTCACGAAGCGAGCCGACGCCGAGTACGTCGCCAAGGTGCTGGCCGCGTGGGCAGGCCGGTACGCCTTCGAAGCCGAGGTGGAAACGGGCATGGAGGCGCAGGCGGAAGGCCTGGTCGAGGTGTCCGAGACCCGCGCGGGGCGTTTCACCCAGCAGATCGTCGTGGGCAACCACGTGCTCACCGCCGACGAGCCGAAACCGATCGGGGACGACACCGGCCCATCGCCCTACGACATGCTGCTCGCCGCGCTCGGCGCTTGCACCGCCATGACGGTACGGATGTACGCCGAGCGCAAGGGTTGGGCGCTCGACCAGGCCTCGGTCACGCTGCGCCATGCGCACATCCACGCGGAGGACTGTGCGGACTGCGAGACGAAGGAAGGCAAGGTAGACCGCATCGAGCGGCAGGTCTACTTCGAAGGCGATCTCGACGACGACCAGCAGCAGCGGCTGCTGGAGATCGCGGACAAATGCCCGGTGCACAACACACTGCGCTCCGAGACCGTCATCGCCACCACGCTGGGATAGCGGGCTGCGACGTTGAGCGAGTGTGACGTTCGGACGAACCTATTGCCTCAACGTCACACTCGCTGATTGGGCACACTGGACCTGTGACGAGCAGCGTCCGGCTGGCACTCGCCGGCGACACCATGCTCGGTCGCGGGGTGGCCGAGCAGCTGAACCGCGACGGGCCGTTCGCGCTGTTCGACGACGACATCCGGGCCATCGCCGCCGATGCTGATCTCGTTGTGGCCAACCTGGAGTGCTGCATATCCGACCGGGGCGCGAAGTGGGATCCGCGACACAAGCCCTTCCACTTCCGAGCGCCACCCAGCGCGGTGGAAACCCTGATCTGGCTCGGCGTCGACTGCGTGACGCTGGCCAATAATCACGCGCTCGACTACGGCCACCTGGCACTTGCCGACACCCGTCGGCAACTGGCCGACGCCGGCATCGCGGTAATCGGAGTCGGCGACACCGAGGCCGACGCGCGCTCCGGTGTCATCCGGCAGGTCGGTGACGAACACGTCGCGATCCTGGGGATAGCGGATCACCCAGCGGACTTCGCGGCGAGCGAGCGCGCCCCGGGCACCGCGTTCGCCGACCTCTATGCCGGGACGCCTCGCTGGTTGACCGACCGGGTGCGCGAACTAGCCGCCGAGGCCGACATCGTGATCGTGACGCCCCACTGGGGTCCGAACATGACTACGGCGCCGCGGCGGCACGTCCGGCGGGCGGCGCGGGATCTGGTCGACGCCGGGGCCACGTTGGTCGCGGGGCACTCGGCGCATGTATTTCACGGCGTCGCCGGCCGCGTGTTGTACGACCTGGGCGATGTGATCGACGACTACGTCCGGGATCCGGTGCTGCGTAACGACCTCGGTCTGCTCGTCCTGGTCGACGTGGCCGCGGCCGGGCCGGTTCGCCTCGAAGCGTGGCCGCTGAAACTCGACTGCGCCCACACCGGGCTCGCCCATGGCGACGACGCCGACTGGGTGCGGCACCGGTTCACCGCGGCCTGCCACGACCTCGGTACGGCGGTGGCCTGGCAGGACGACCGGCTGGTCATCGATTGGGGTTAGACACGCACCTTGCCGGCGGCGACCTCCTCCGGGTACGACGGGTAGGCGGGCACGTATCCACCGTCGCCCGCCAGCACATATAGCGGGTCGGCCACGCGCTCCGCGTCATAGCCTTCGTCGCGCAAGTCGACCTTGCGACTCTTGAACGTCGAGGTCTGCTCGATCTCGTCGGTCACGCGGAGGAACAGCGGCACCGCGTAGCTCGGTAGGTGCTTGACCAGGTGCTGGGCGACGGCCGCCCCGTCGAAGGCCGCGTCATCGGCGAGCTTGATCGCCGCCATCCCGGCCTTGCCGTCGGTGCCCGGCACACCGACGCCATAGACCACGGCCTGCTCGACCGCCGGATGCTCGCCCAAGGCGGCCTCGACCTCGGTGGTGGCGACGTTCTCGCCCTTCCACCGGAAGGTGTCGCCGAGCCGGTCGGCGAACGCGACGTGGTTGAAACCCTGCTTGCGCACCAGGTCACCGGTGTTGAACCAGCAGTCGCCCGACCGGAACGCGCCCCGCAGCAGCTTGCGTTCGGTCGCGTCGGGGTCGGTGTAGCCGTCGAACGGTGCCCGGTTGGTGACCTTGGTGATGAGCAGCCCGACCTCGCCGGTCCTCACCTTGCGCAGCTTGCCCTTGGCGTCCCTGCGGGGCTGCTCGGTCGCGGGGTCGTAGTCCACGATGGCGAACGGCAGCGGGCAGATACCCGCGGTGCGGTCGATGTTGAGCGCGTTGACAAAGGCCAAATTGCATTCGCTCGCACCGTAGAACTCGGCGACCCGCTCGATGCCGAAGCGCTCGGTGAACTCGTGCCAGAGCTCGGGCCGCAGGCCGTTGCCGACGACAACTCTGACCTTGTTGTGCTTCTCGGCTTCCCGTACCGGCTGGTTGAGCAGGTAGCGGCACAGCTCGCCGATGTAGCAGAACGCGGTGGAGCGCGTGCGCGCCACGTCATCCCAGAACCGCGAGGCCGAGAACGAGCGGCCGATCGCGAGCGTGGCGCCGGAGGCCAGCACCGAGGACAGCGACACCGTCAGGGCGTTGTTGTGATAGAGCGGCAGACAGCAGTACAGCGTGTCGGCCGGCTTGAGCCGCACGCCGAGGCCACCGAGGCCGGTCATGCTCTTCAACCAGCGCAGGTGCGACATCGTGCTGGCCTTCGGCATCCCGGTGGTACCCGAGGTGAAGATGTAGAACGCCTTCGCGTCGGCGGTGATCCGTGCGCACTGCGGCGGGTCCTCTTCGCTGGCGTTGGCCGCGAGCTCATCGAGATCGGGATGGCCGGGCAGCGTGGCACCCTCGTTGGCGAGCCCGATGACCGTGCCGCGCAGCTCACCATCCGGCAGCGAAGCGAGCGCGTCCTCGCATTCCGCCCCCACCACGAACACGGTGCTGTCCAGGAGATGCTGGCTGTGGTTGAGCACGTCGCCGCGCTGGTTGTAGTTCAGCATGCCCGCGATGGCGCCGAGCTTGACGGCGGCGAGCGCGACCAGCATCGTCTCCGGCCGGTTCGACGACAGCACGCCAACCACCGATCCGTCGCCGGCGCCGTGCTGCGCGAGCACCGCGGCGTACCGGTTGACCTGCGCGTTCGCCTCGCCGTAGGTCAACTCGGTGTCTTCGAACCGGATGAAGGCGCGACCGGGATGTCTGCCCGCCGCCTGCTGGAAGACGTGACCGATCGACTCCTTGCTGCCGGCACGCACCGTCGCGAGGCCGACGGCGCCGCGAGCCATGCTCAGCGCGTCCGGCGCAAGCTTGGGCAGGGCTTTCAGCACGTCGGACAGCCGGACTCGACGGGCTTCTTCGCGCTCTGTCGTCTCCATGGCCCGCCACCTTACTGGCCAGTAGCTACCTTCGCGCAAGTCCCCGCTGGGTGGCTGGGTGCCAAAACCGTCGCGAATCCGGCACAAAAATCCACGCCGCATTGCCTGATTTGCGAAAAACCGTGAAACTGCACGGTGGCCGGTGAAAATTTGCGTCACCAGGAGGGCTATTCACAAGTCAGTCGGCGGGGCCGCCCGGAGGGTGGTTCGCGACGGCTGGCTGCAGGTGACGGGCAAGATCGCGTGACCTGGCCGAAGTGAATAGCCCGACTTTTGAAGAAGCCCCAGGTGGCGGCATCCGCCACGACGTCCGCGAGGAGGCGGCATGAGCGAGGGTACGCGCAAGATTAATGGAACACCCGCCACCAAACCTCGCTTCACGCTGAGACAGCTGACCAAGGGCGGGGCGTATCGGATCCAGCACTGGTTCGAGCATCCCGAGGTAGAGAGATTTCTGGGCCCGCCGCGATGGATCCATCGCAATCTGCAGCTCATGGACCGCTGGCCCGGGCTCAGCTCGGACGGGATGACGGTGCTGCGCTCGCACGGGTGGCTGGTGCTCAACGAGGCCGCACAACCCGTCGCCTGCATCGGCGGCAACGTCTTCTCGAACTGGACGCCCTACCACGGCGCGACGCTGGGGCAAGCCGTCCTGCCGGACGGCGTGCCACCGCGATCGATGGATCTGTTCTTCGTTGTCGACCCGAGACTGTGGAACCGCGGCCTCGGCCGGGAGTTGATCGCGTTCACCATGAACCACGAACTGGTGGCCGACGTCGACACGTTCTTCACCAGCATCGACGAGGCGAACACCGCCGGCCTGCACTGCTTCGGCGCCGTGGGATTCTTGCCCATCATCCCGAGGCCCAGTCCGGAAGGGATCTGGTACTTCCGCTGTGACGCCGAGAAGGATCGGGGTCTCCGGTTCCCGCCGGCGTGCCTGGAGGGCTATTCACAAGTCAGTTGGCGGGGCCGCCCGGAGGGTGGTCGCGACGACTGACTGCAGGTGAGGTGCGAGATCGAGGCGACATGACCGGTGAATGGCCCGACTTATGAATAGAACCCCTGGACTGAGCGTGCGGTGGTGCCCCCAGGTCGACAATGAGCCCCGACAAACCCGGCCACACCCGCCGCATGGGAACCAAAGGGAGAACCGCCATGTCCGATCACACGTACCGGGTCACCGAGATCCGCGGCCACATCGTCGACGGCGATGTCGGGCACTACCAGGTCGGCATGAAGCTCGGCTTCCGCCTCGAAGACGGCTGAGCCGCCGGCGCGTTTAACGCAGCCGCCACGGGGCGATGAACCACAGGTAGGCGAAGACCGCCGCGACCACGGCGGCCAGGATCACCATCGCCACCACCCCGAATACCGCCTTGCCGATCAGCGCCACCGTCACCGAGACAGCCAGCGCGAGGCACACCAGCCCGAGCACCACCAGCCGGTTGCCCAGCCGCAAGATCTCCTGGCGCCTGCCTGCCCGGAACAGCACCCGGTGCCAGGCCGCCGGGGCGCTGAGCAGCGCGGTGGCCAGCACGGCGAGCAGGACCGCGACCAGGTGCAGCGACTTGTCGACAAGGGGCGCGGCGCGAAAGGTCGGCGTGAAGACCACGGCCAGCAAGAACCCGAACAGGATCTGCACGCCCGCCTGCGCGACACGAAGCTCGCCGAGGAGTTCGTTCACGTTGCGCGTCAGGCGCTGGTGATCGCTCTCCTCCTCACCCGCGACATCCGTCATACCCTCCACGGTAAGACGGCGTGGGCGGTACCGCTGAGCAATGTCGGCGCCTGGGTGAGTGTGACGTTGGACCAGTCCTACGGGCCGAACGTCGCACTCACCGGGCGAACAGCGACAATGGAGGCGTGGTGAGCCGGCGGAGCACGCTGCGGATCGGGCCGTACCAGGTCGATCCGCCGATCGTGCTTGCCCCGATGGCGGGCATCACCAACCGCGCATTCCGGCAGCTGTGCCAGGAATACGGTGCCGGGCTCTACGTCTGCGAGATGATCACCGCCCGCGCGGTGGTGGAGCGGCACCCGGGCACCATGCACATGATGAGCTTCGCCGAAGGCGAGCACCCGCGGTCGATGCAGCTCTACGGGGTCGACCCGAACACCATGCGCGAAGCGGTCAAGATCGTGCTCGGCGAAGGCCTCGCCGACCACATCGACTCCAACTTCGGCTGCCCGGTGACGAAGGTGACGCGCAAGGGCGGTGGGGCGGCGCTGCCGTTCAAACGCAAGCTGTTCGCTGACATCGTGCGGGCATCGGTCGAAGCGGCGGAGCCCTACGGCGCGCCGTTCACCGTGAAGTTCCGGGTCGGCATCGACGACGAACACCACACCTACCTCGACGCGGGCCGCATCGCCGAAGCCGAAGGCGCCGCCGCGGTTTCGCTGCACGCCCGCACCGCGGCGCAGCGCTACTCCGGCCAGGCCGACTGGAGCCGCATCGCGCGCCTGAAGGAAGCCGTCACCACCGTCCCGGTGCTCGGCAACGGCGATATCTTCACCGCCGATGACGCGCTGCGGATGGTCGACGAAACCGGCTGCGACGGCGTCGTCGTCGGCCGCGGCTGCCTCGGCCGCCCGTGGCTGTTCGGCGAGC
Source organism: Actinophytocola sp. (assembly GCA_009379975.1). GTDB lineage: Bacteria > Actinomycetota > Actinomycetes > Mycobacteriales > Pseudonocardiaceae > WHSS01. The sequence goes on along the minus strand of WHSS01000013.1, from coordinate 32,693 downwards.
TCGAAGCCGCCTTCGCGGGCAAGCCCGTCCCCGAAGGCCCCAACCTCGGCGAAGTCGCCCGAGTGCTGCGCCGCCACGCCGAGCTGCTCGTCGAGCACGACGGTCACCAGAAGGCCATGCGTGACCTGCGCAAACACATGGCGTGGTACTTCATGGGCTTCCCGGTCGGCTCTCAGCTCCGCCGCAGCTTCGCCATGATCAGCAGCCTCACCGAGCTGGACGACCTCATCGCCCAGCTCGACCACGACGCACCGTTCCCGGCCGACGCCCTCGGCCCGCGCGGCCGTCAGGGCTCACCGGGTAAGGTCACGCTGCCCTACGGCTGGCTCGACGACCCCGACGACCCGTGCGTGCCCGAAGGCGCCGACCTCATGCACAGCGGCGGTTGAGCAGCGCAGTTGGGGCGGCGACGCTTGAGCGAGCGTGACATCGAGACGCTAGGTTTGGCCGAACGTCACACTCGCACAGCAGTCCCGGAAGTCAGCTCGCGGAGATGCCCTGGATGCCCTTGAGCTCGCCCAGCAGCATCGCACTGGGCTGCACCGAGAAACCGTCCAGCGCGAACACCGTCTCGTTGCCGCCGTTCAGCAGCTTCAGGTGCACCGGAGTCTCGCCGCGGTGCACCTCCAAGGTGCGCTTGAGTTCGGCGACGACATTCCCGTCGAGCTTGTCCGCCGCGGCGGAGAGCACCAGCGGCGGCTCCGGTTCGCCGCTTTCGATGCCCGCCAGGTCCAGCGGCACCAACCCGCCACCGAAGACCGACATCTTGTCCTCGCGCCAGTTCACCCTGCCCTTGACCAGGACGGCGTTGTCCTCGGCGAGGTCGGCGCCGAAGATCGCGTAGCTCTTGGGGAAGAACAGCACCTCAAGGGCGGCATCGAGATCTTCCACGGTGCAGATCGCCCACGGCTCACCCCGCTTGTTCACGCGACGCTCGATCGAGGTGATCAGCCCGGCGATGACGATCTCGCCTTCCTTCGGCGGGTCGTCGAGGATCGCCGCGATCGGCTTCGGCGCGTGCTTGCGCAGGATCCGCTCCGCACCGTCGAGCGGGTGCGCCGAGACATAGAGCCCGAGCATCTCCCGCTCGTAGCCGAGCTTCAGCTTCCGCGGGTACTCGTCCTCGGTGAACTTCAGATGCGCCAGCGGCGAGGCCGACGAAGCGCCCGAATCTTCTTCGCCGCCGCCGACCGAACCGAAAAGGTCGAACTGCCCCATCGCCTCCTGCCGCTTGAGCGGCACGACCGCGTCGACCGCTTCCTCGTGGCACTGGATCATCGACAGCCTGCTGTTGCCGAGCGAATCGAAACTACCCGCCTTGATCAGCGACTCGATGACCCGCTTGTTGCACGCGACGAGATCGGACTTGTCGAGGAAGTCGGTGAACGAGGAGTACTTCCCCTTCTCCTGGCGCGTCTTGATGATCGACTCGACGACCTTCGTGCCGACGTTGCGCACCGCGCCCATGCCGAACCGGATGTCGTCGCCGACCGCGGAGAAGCGCACCACGGACTCGTTGACGTCCGGCGGCAGCACCTTGATGCCGAGCCGGCGGCACTCGGCGAGGTAGACCGCGCTGCGGTCCTTGTTCTCCGAGAACGACGTGAGCAGCGCTGCCATGTACTCGGCCGGGTAGTTGGCCTTGAGGAACATCGTCCAGTACGAGATGAGACCGTAGGCGGCGGCGTGCGACTTGTTGAACGCGTACCCGGCGAAGGGCAACACGGTGTCCCACAGCGCCTTGACCGCCGCGTCGGAGAACCCGTTGGACTTCATCCCGGCGTGGAAGCCCTCGAACTCCTTGTCGAGGACCTCCTTCTTCTTCTTGCCCATCGCGCGGCGCAGCACGTCCGCGCGGCCCATCGAGTAGCCGGCGACCTTCTGGCCGATGTGCATGATCTGCTCTTGGTAGACGATCAGGCCGTAGGTGTCGGCGAGGATCTCCTTGAGCGGCTCTTCGAGCTCCGGGTGGATCGGCTTGACCTCTTGCCGCCCGTTCTTCCGGTCGGCGTAGTCGTTGTGGGCGTTGACGCCCATCGGCCCCGGCCGATACAGCGCACCGACGGCGACGATGTCATCGAAGCTGTTGGGCTGCATGCGGCGCAGCAGGTCCCGCATCGGCCCGCCTTCGAGCTGGAACACGCCGATCGCCTCGCCCCGGGAGAGCGACTCGTAGGTCTTGGGGTCGTCGGTGCCGAGGGTGTCGAGATCGATGTCCTCGCCGCGGTTGGCCTTGATGTTGTCGATCGCATCGCCGATGACCGTCAGGTTGCGCAGCCCGAGGAAGTCCATCTTCAACAGGCCGATGGCCTCGCACGACGGGTAGTCCCAGCCGGTGATGATGGCGCCGTCGTCGCGCTGCCACAGCGGAATCGCATCCGTCAGCGGCTGCGAGGACATGATCACCGCGCATGCGTGCACCCCGGCGTTGCGGATCAGGCCTTCCAGCCCTCGCGCGGTGTCGAAGATGGTCTTGACGTCGTTGTCGGTCTCGACCAGCGCGCGCACTTCGGCGGCTTCGGCGTAGCGCTCGTGCTTCTGGTCGACGATGCCGGACAGCGAGATGTCCTTGGCCATGATCGGCGGCGGCAACGCCTTGGTGATCTTGTCCGCGATCGCGTAGCCGGGCTGGCCGTAGTGCACCCTGGCGGAGTCCTTGATGGCGGCCTTGGTCTTGATGGTGCCGAACGTGATGACCTGCGCGACCTTGTCCGAGCCGTACTTCTCGGTCGCGTAGCGGATCATCTCGCCGCGCCTGCGGTCGTCGAAGTCGATGTCGATATCGGGCATCGACTCGCGCTCCGGGTTGAGGAACCGCTCGAACAGCAGCTTCTGCGGGATCGGGTCCAGGTTGGTGATGCCCAGGACGTAGGCGACCAGCGATCCAGCAGCACTGCCACGGCCGGGGCCGACCCGGATCCCCACCCGGCGGCTGTAGTTGATCAGGTCGGCGACGACAAGGAAGTAGGCGGGAAAGCCCTTCTGGATGATGACCGTCAGCTCGGTCTCGATGCGCTCCTGGTAGCCGTCGGGCGGCCCGTCAGGGAACCGCCACTCCATGCCGCGCATGACCTCGTGGCGCAGCCAGCTCGCCTCGTCGTGGCCGTCGGGAACCGTGAAGACCGGCATCCGGTCCTGATGCGCGTAGACGTCGGTGTAGGGCTGCACCCGCTCGGCGATCAGCAAAGTGGAATCGCAGGCGCCCGGTACTTCGGCGTCCCAGTAGGCGCGCATCTCGTCGGCAGGCTTGAGGAAGTAGCCGTCGCCGTCGAGCTTGAACCGGTTGGGGTCATTCAACGTCTTGCCCGCCTGGACACACAGCAGCGCGCTGTGCGCGTCGGCCTGATCCTTGGTGACGTAGTGCGAGTCGTTGGTGGCCAGCGGCCTGAGCCCGACCTTCCGGCCGATCTCGAGCAGGCCTTCGCGCACCGACCGTTCGATGGGCAGGCCGTGGTCCATCAGTTCGAGGAAGAAGTTCTCGGCGCCGAAGATGTCGCGGTAATCCGCCGCCGCCTGCAACGCCTCGTCCTTTTGCCCCAGCCGCAGCCGGGTCTGCACCTCGCCGGACGGGCAGCCGGTGGTGGCGATGATCCCCTCCGCGTGCTCCGCGATGAGCTCCCGGTCCATCCTCGGTCTGCGGTAATAACCGGTGAAGCTCGCTTCCGAGGACAACTTGAACAGATTCCGCAGGCCGGTCGTGTTCTCGGCGAACATCGTCATGTGGGTGTAGGCACCGGCGCCGGAGACGTCGCCGCCCTCGCCGAACTCGTCGGAGCCACGCTGGTTGCTCTGCCCCCAGAACACCGGCTTCTTGTGGTGCCTGCTCTGCGGCGCGATGTAGGCCTCGATGCCGATGATCGGCTTGACCCCCGCCTTGACGGCCTGCTGGTAGAACTCGTCGGCGCCGTACATGTTGCCGTGATCGGTCATCCCCACCGCCGGCATGTTCAGCCGGTTCACCTCGGCGAACAGCGGAGCGATCTTCGCCGCGCCATCGAGCATCGAGTACTCGGTGTGCACATGGAGGTGGACGAACGAATCAGACACCAGCGAACCTCTCCTGAACAACGCGACGAGTGCCCGGCGACAGCAGGCTCACCACCTTAGCTCGCACCCGTCGGGGGCGATCTAGGCGGCGGCAGCAGCGCCCGCGCCCGTTCTATGATGCCTCCGCGATGCCGAAAATCAGGGCGGCTCGCCGAGCAGGCGGGCGGCGGCCTCCGACCGTGCCGGGGAGCCCAAGGCGGCCGCGGGTGCCATATAGGCACCCCATGGCGCCTTGGTGCCGCCCCGAAGCTGCTCGGCCAGACGGCTCGACTCCCTTGACGTGATCGGGACGGCGCACGAGAGTCGGGGGGCGTGTACCCACCAGGCGGGAGATTCCGTGACCGAGCTGACCTACCAACCCGCGGCCGAACTCCTCGATCAACTCACCGCGAAGCGGGTGTCCGCTCGCGAACTGCTCGATGCGCACGTGCTTCGCCACGAGAAGCGGCACGACACGATCAACGCGGTCATCACGACCGACCTGGCAGGCGCCAAGGCGATGGCGCAGGAGATCGACGACGCGAGAGCCCGCGGCGAGGCGGTCGGCCCGCTGGCGGGCCTGCCGATGACGGTCAAGGACGGCTACGACGTCACCGGCATGCCCGCGGTGGCGGGCATGCCGGCCTACGCCGACCGTCAACCCGACTGCCCTGATGCCGCACTCGTCGCGAAGCTGCGCGCGGCGGGCGTCGTGATCTGGGGTAAGACCAACGTCCCGCTCATGCTGGGCGACTTCCAGAGCTACAACGCGGTGTACGGCACGACGAACAACCCCTACGACCTGGCTCGCACCCCGGGTGGCTCCTCGGGCGGCGCGGCGGCCGCGCTCGCCTCGGGCATCACACCGCTGGAGATCGGCTCGGACATCGGCGGCTCGCTGCGGCACCCCGCGAACTGGTGCGGGGTGTACTCGCTGAAGCCGACGTGGAACCTGCTGTCGATGCGCGGGCACGTCCCGCCGCCCCCCGGCCGCCACAGCGACATGGATCACCTGGGGGTGGGCGGGCCGATGGCGCGGACCGCGAACGATCTGCGGCTGCTCTTCGGCGCCCTGCGCGAGGACGCCGCGCCCGCCCGGCAGGACATCTCCGGCGCACGGATCGGGCTGTGGCTCGACGAGCCCGGCTTCCCGGTGTCGAACGAGGTGCGCGCCGCGGTCGAAGCAGCGGCGGCGGCACTGCGGCGGCAAGGCGCGGCGGTCGAAGCGGTCATCCTGCCGTTTCCGGCGGCCGACCTGCTCGACAACTACCTGTCGCTGCTGTATCCGATCATCGGTGCCGGCTTTCCCAGCGCGGTCTACACCGCCCTCGAACAGCAGCGCGATGCGTACGTGCCCGGCGAGGACGGCGAACTCGATCCGTACGGCATGACGTCGCTCGCCGTGCGCGCCACCGCGAGCTACCGGTCGGTGGCCAGGGCGCTGGCCGATCGGCAAGCGATGAAGGAGGGCATCGCGGCTTGGCTCACCCAGACCGATGCCATCCTGGCGCCGGTCTCCGGAGTCACCGCGTTCACCCACCGCCAGGAAGGCACCCTCACCAATCGCACCATCGAGGTGGACGACGTCGCGGTGCCGTATGCGCACCTGTTCGACTGGGTCTCCCTGGCGACCAACCTGCACCTGCCCGCGGTGACCGCCCCCGCCCGCCGGACCGCGTCGGGCCTGCCGGTCGGCGTGCAGCTCATCGGCGGCTGGCACGGCGAAGACCGGTTGCTGGATCTCGCCGAGGCGCTCGAGGCGGAAACCGGCGGCTTCGAGGCGCCGTGATAGCTCACCGCTCAAGACATGAACGTTGCCGGTCAGTAATTCGCGACTGACACAAAGGTTGCCCGCCAATCGAGTGATATTCGGACACCACTCGTCCCATCAGCTCAAGCAGATGGTCTATCTCGACGACAACGTAGACGTGTAGAGAGGCGGCGCGACTATGCATCGAGTGGACACGCAATCCAGCTGGGCGACCAGTGAGGTTGACGCGTTCGCGCCGCAAGCGCCGCTGGAGATCGGCACCTTCGGCGAGGCCGCGCAGCGGCCCGGCGATCTGGTCGACCTACACGAGTCGATCGCGAATCTCCTTGCCGCGGAAGGAAACTGGCGGCTCGCGTATGCGCATATCAACGCCGCGCTCCGGCTCGCGCGCGACGCTCATTTCGTATCGCCGCTCATCCCGGAGCAGTACCGGCGGGAGGTCGACGAGCTCCGCAAGGCGCACGCCGCCGCGGTCGACGCGAGCCTGCGCGACGCCCTTACGGCGACCTACAACCGTCGCTACCTCGATCAGCGGCTGGGTGACCTGAGTGCCGACCGGTCGAGCACCGGTGCCGGCATCGCGGTGGCACTCGTCGACCTCGATCACTTCAAGCTGGTCAACGACACCCACGGCCACCTGGTCGGCGACTCGGTACTGCGGCAACTGGTCGCGCTGCTGCAGAACGGCCTTCCCAATGGCTCGTTCTGCGCCCGCTACGGCGGCGAGGAGTTCGTGCTCGTGCTGCCCAACGTCACCGCCCGACAGGCCGTCGTCACCTTGGAGCGGGCCCGCAGGCGGGTCGACGGCCACGGTTGGTCGGCGATCGCACCCGAGCTGCACATCACGGTCAGTGCCGGACTGGTACACCTCACGGCGGCCGATCTGCCCCGGATGGGCGCCGAGTGTCAGCTACGCCGGGCCGACGACCTGCTCTACGCCGCCAAGCGGGCCGGTCGCAACGCCGTTGCCTACCGGATCAGCGGCGCGATCCGCATCGCCGGCCTCGACGACAACTGCCGGTAATACCCGATTCGCGAAGTTCTGTGCTATGACTCAAGGGTGAGTCGTATCGCGGTGCTATCCGCCAAATCGGTCGCCGTGCTGATCGCGGCGGCCATCATCGCCGCCGCCGGCGTCGCTTGGGGCACCACGATATGGCTCGATGCGAAGTTCGTTCAGGTCGAAGCCCTCGATGAGACTTCGCCCGACATCAAGCACCCTGAAGGACAGCGCGACACCGAGAACTTTCTCATCGTCGGGTCGGACACCCGCGCGGGGGACAACGCCAAGCTCGACAAGGCCGGCGTCGCCGGTGCTCGTTCGGACACCGTGATGATCGCCCACCTTCCCGCCGACCGGCGCCGCGTGGTCGTGGTTTCCTTCCCGCGCGACCTCGAAGTGACCAGGCCTGCCTGCCCCCGGTGGAACTCCGCGACCGGCGCCTATACCGGCGCGACGGTGCCCTCGGCGGCGAACGTCAAACTGAACACGGCATACGCCTTCGGTGGCCCCCGCTGTGTCACGAAGCTGATCCAGCACAGGACCGGCATGAAGATGAACCACTTCGCGGGGATCGACTTCAGCGGCTTCCAGCAGATGGTGGACGCCGTGGGCGGCGTGGCGATGCACGTCGCGTCACCCGTCATCGACAAGCACCAAGGCGCCGTCGTCACCAAGCCGGGCACGATCACCTTCGACGGCGAGCGTGCGCTCCGGTACGTGAGATCACGGAAGGTGCAGGGCGACCCGACGTCCGACTACGGCCGGATCAAGCGGCAGCAACAGTTCATCGCGTCACTGCTGGGTAAGACATTGTCGCGCGAGGTGGTGCTCGATTCGGCGCGGCTTGGTTCCTTCGTCACCGCGTTCGCCGACGCCACCGTCGGCGAGAACCTCGATGTGACGGAGCTGCTGAAGCTCGCCCGGTCCATGAACGCCTCGGGCGGCGAACGCGTCACTTTCCTCACCGTTCCCACCACCGGCGGCGCCAACACGCGCGGCAATGAAGTACTGCTCGAACGAGAGGCGGCAGCGCTGTTCACTGCCCTAATTGATAACCGTCCGCTGCCAAAAGGACTCGAAGGTTAGGCCGAATAGGGTAACACCGTCGCCACGGTAGGTCGTGATATTTCTACTATGCGCAATACTTTTGCCCGGATTGTGTTCCCTCCCTCACGCGATATCCGTACGATAACGATGCCGGACGCCGCTTTGATGTCGTAGCACGCTGGCAGCGGACTGAAGTTGATACGAGGCCAGGAGGGCTATTCACAAGTCGTTCGGCGGGGCGCCCGGAGGGTGGCTCGCCGAACGCCTGCAGGTGAGGCGCGAGATCGAGGTGACCTGTCCGTGGTGAATGGCCCGACTTATGAATAGGACCCGAGGTAAGTCCACCGACCTAGATAGAGGGGAGGGTTAGTGCGCGACGACGATGGCGCGCCCGATACCGGCCCCCGGCGTGCCGCCAGACCGGGCAGGCGCCCGAGTTGGCTGCCCCCGGAGGACGCGTCGTCCACCTCGTCGGAGATGCCCTTGCCGCCGCGGCAGCAACACCCGACGCGCCAGCAAGCCACGCCACCTCCGGCCTCCCGCTGGCAGGGCACCCCACCACCGCCGTCGCGCAGACATGCCACACCACCGCCGCCATCGCGCAGGCAGGACACGCCGCCACCCGCTTCCCGCCGGCACGCCACACCACCGCCGCCATCGCGTAGACAGGACACGCCACCGCCGCCATCGCGGGCGGAAACCACCCCGCCACCGGTTCGACGGCCGATCGCCGCCGCCCTCGACGACGCCAACCAGGCGCGATCCAGCGTGGCCACCCGATCCTGGCGCAATGAGCAGACCATCACGCTGCAGGCGGTCGAGGCCGCTGCCGCCGAGACGGGCCCGGTCGACGAATCCGCGCCGCCGAGCACCCGGCTGCGGGAGAAGCGCCGCCGGAAAGACCGCCGGGCGCTGATTCTCGCGAAATCCGCCGTCTGCTTCCTCGCGATCGCCGCCTTCCTCGCGGCGGGCGGAGCATGGGGCGCAAAGGCCTGGTACAACTCGAAGTTCAATCAGGTCGCCGCCCTCGACGAGGAATCCGCCGACATCAAAGACGCCCCGGCGCAATTGGGCGACGAGAACTTCCTCATCGTCGGATCCGACACCCGCGCGGGCCAGAAGCGCGAACATGGCGAAACCGGCATCGGCACCGAAAGCAAGATCGCGGGCGCGCGGTCCGACACGGTGATGCTCGCGCATATCCCGGCGGATCGAGCGCGGGCGGTGGTGGTCTCGTTCCCCCGCGATCTCGAAGTGACCCGGCCGAAGTGCGCGAAGTGGGACGCCAAGACGGGCGAGTACTCGAGCGAAGACGTCCCCGAAGCCAAGACCGTGAAGCTCAACACCGCCTATGCCGTCGGCGGCCCGCGCTGCGTCACGAAGCTGATCCAGCAGATGACCGGCCTCCGCATGAATCATTTCGTCGGCCTCGACTTCAACGGTTTCCGCGACATGGTCAATGCCGTCGGCGGGGTCGACGTGAAAATCGACAACCCGATCGTCGACCGTGAACTGGGCACCATCGCCGCCGAGGCGGGCACACTCCGACTCGACGGCAAGAAGGCGCTCGACTTCGTCCGTGCCAGAAAAGTCGCCGGTGATCCGACCGCCGACTACGGGCGCATCAAGCGCCAGCAGCAGTTCATCGCGTCACTACTGGGCAAGACAATGTCGCGCGAAGTGCTCCTCGACGCGACCAAACTCACCGGTTTCGTCAGCGCGTTCACCTCAGCGACTTTCGGCGAGAACATCGGCGTCGACGAGATGCTCACCCTGGCGCAGTCCATGCAGGACATGAACGATGACACGATCGAGTTCATGACCGTCCCGACATCGGGTTACGCGAACGAGCGCGGGAACGAAGTCCTGCTCGATTTCGAAGGCGACCAACTCTTCCACGCCCTTATCGAGAACGGCCCACTGCCGGGCAGCGAACTGGAAGAAGCCCAGAAGAAACCCGGCGATCAGGACCAGGCACAGCCTTCGGCGCAACCCACCGGCTGAACGGAAATGACTGTCGCGCGAACAAGCAGTCGGGCCGGCCGCCAATCGGCTGACGGCTACGCCCGAAGGGCGGTCGCGGCCGACGATTCACCGCCGGTCGAGGAGATCGAACACTAGGCAACCAAGATGAGTAGTTGGCGGCTGGACCAGAGCTCGAGTTGTATCAGCGGCGACACCGGTTCACGTTCCGTTCATACACACGATGAGGCGTGCTATTCGCGCTGCCCGTAGAGTGGTGGCATGCGAGAGGCTTACCACGTAGAACTCGACCGACTTGCCCAGAATCTGGCCGAGATGTGCGACATGGCCGCCACGGCGATGAGTCGAGCGACCAAAGCACTACTCGAAGCCGACTTAGTCCTTGCCGAACAGGTCATCTCAGACGACCAGCGGGTCGACGACGCCCGTGCGCACTGCGAGGAGCAGGCGTACGCCCTGCTCGCGCTGCAAGCGCCCGTCGCTACCGACCTGCGCACTGTGCTGGCCGCGATCCACGCCGCTGAGAGCCTGGAGCGGATGGGCGACCTGGCTTTGCACGTCGCCCGCGCCGCCCGTCGCAGGCACCCCGACCCGGTGCTTCCCGCGGAGGTCGCGCCGTACTTCGCCGAAATGGGCACCGTCGTTGTCCGGCTCGCCCGGCAGGCGGAAGAGGTCATCAAGTCACGTGACGTCGATGCGGCACGGTCGATGGACGCGGCCGACGACGAGGTCGACGACATCCACCGCCACCTGTTCACCGTGATCATGGGCAACGACTGGCCGCACGGGGTCGCCGCGGCCGTCGACACGACGCTGCTCGGCCGGTTCTACGAGAGGTTCGGCGACCACGCGGTGTCCGTTGCCAACCGTATGGTCTTCGTCGTCACGGGCAAGATGCCCGGCTACCACACCAACGAGATCTGACGTCGTGACATGCGGGCATGCCGCCCGCCCGCACCAGACCGGCGGGGACGCTGTGCCCTTGACCGATCGCTCTGCTCGTCGGCTGTGAGTAAGCAGTCTCACAGCGCCCAGCTTCATGGCCACCACCTGGTAACTTTTCCGTCACGACGCCGTGACGTCCCCCCGTCGACTCTTGCCGTTTTCCTCTCGTTCACTCCCATAGCCCTACCGTGTCATGTCAACCCCATAGCGTCCTAGCGCGTGAACGCACGTATGCGTCGGGTCTTCCGGCGTCCACACCCCGAAAGAGGTTAATCGTGATTCGCTCCACCCTTGGCCGCGCCATCGCGCTGCCTGCGGCAACCGCAATCGCCATCGGAATGGCAGGCTGCGGCGCCGCGAACGAGCCATCCGGCGACGGCGGCTCCGGCCTGTCCGGAACCATCAGCGGTGCGGGCGCAAGCTCGCAAGAAGCCGCCCAGCAGGCGTGGGTGGCCGGGTTCAACAAGGCCAACCCGGACGCCACCGTCAACTATGACCCCATCGGCTCCGGCGGCGGGCGTGAACAGTTCGCCGCAGGCGGCTCGGACTTCGGCGGGACAGATGCCTACCTCGACGACGAGGAACTGGAGGCATCCAAGGAACGCTGCAAGGGAGACGTCGTCGAAATTCCTGCCTACATCTCGCCCGTCGCGGTCGTCTACAACCTCGAGGGCGTCGACGAACTCAACCTCAAACCGCAGACCATTGCGAAGATCTTCAACCAGGAGATCAAGAACTGGAATGACCCGGAGATCGCCGAGGACAACCCGGATGCGGAGCTGCCTGACAAGGCCATCACCCCGGTGAACCGCTCGGACGAGTCCGGGACGACCGAGAACTTCCTGGAGTACCTGACAGCGACGGCGGGCGACGCCTGGCCGCACGAGCCGAGCGGCGAGTGGCCGGTAAAGGGCGGCGAGGCAGCCGCGCAGACATCCGGCGTCGTCAATGCGGTCAAGGGCGGAGACGGCACGATCGGCTACGCCGACGCCAGCCAGGCGGGCGATCTCGGTACCGCGAAGGTCGGTGTCGGTGACGAGTTCGTCGAGTACTCCCCTGAGGCCGCCGCGGCGGTCGTCGATTCCTCGGAGCGCGCGGAGGGCCGTGGCGACACCAGCTTCGCCTTCGACGTCGCGCGCGACACCACCGAGGCGGGCACCTACCCGATCGTGCTGGTCTCCTACATGATGGCGTGTGCCAACTATGACGACCAGGAGAAGGCTGACCTGGTGAGCGCCTACCTGTCCTACATCATCAGCGAGGAGGGCCAGCAGACGTCTGCAGAGAACGCCGGCTCGGCCCCTATCTCTGACGAGCTGCGCGAGCAGATCGAGCCCGTTGTCGACGGGATCTCGGCCGGCTGAGACCATCGAGAGCAGGTCAAACATGGCGGGGCGGCCAGATTGACGGCCGCCCCGCCATGGCCGAGGACTAAACTTCCCGGCCGTATCCGGCAGGGTAGAAGGGATTGACTGGTGCCTCTCAGCGAGCGGAACCGTCCTCGCGCACAGGTGCGGGAACGACCGGGAGATCGAATCTTCAGCGGCCTGTCGACCGGCGCGGGAGTGCTGATCCTGGTGGTTCTGGCCAGCGTCGCCAGCTTCCTGCTGATCGAAGCATGGCCGGCATTCATGGCGCCGCCGGAGGATATTCCCGGCGGCGAAGGGTTGGTCGTCTACATCTGGCCGCTGCTGTTTGGCACGCTGCTGTCCGCGGTTCTCGCCCTGCTGGTCGCCGCCCCCCTTGCGGTCGCCATCGCGTTGTTCATCACCCATTACGCTCCGAGGCGGACCGCGCAGGGGCTCGGGTATGTCATCGACCTGCTCGCCGCCGTGCCGAGCATCATCTACGGCCTGTGGGGCATCGCGGTCCTCGCCCCTGCCACGGTGAGCTCGACCGAATGGCTCAGCAAGTACCTCGGCTTCATCCCGCTGTTCGCGGGACCCCCTTCGTCGACGGGCCGCACGATGCTCTTGGCGATCATCGTGCTAGCGGTCATGGTGCTTCCCATCATCACCGCGGTCGTCCGCGAGGCGTTCCTGCAGACGCCGCGGCTCCATGAGGAAGCCTCCCTGGCCCTCGGCGCGACGCGGTGGGAGATGGTCAAGATGACGGTCTTCCCGTTCGGCCGGTCCGCCATCGTTGGTGCGTCCATGCTTGGCCTCGGTCGTGCGCTCGGCGAGACCATGGCCGTCGCGATCGTCCTGTCGGTCTCCGGCGGGGTCACCTTCAACCTCATCAGCTCGGGTAACCCGTCGACGATAGCGGCGAACATCGCGCTCGACTTCCCCGAGTCGTCCGGCCTCGCCGTGAACGCCCTGATCGCGTCCGGCCTGGTGTTGTTCGCCGTCACGCTGGTGGTGAACATGATCGCTCGCGCTGTGATCAACCGGCGTCGTGAGTTCTCGGGAGCCAACTGATGCATACGCCAATACCGTCAACCAGCGTTGACACGGAGCTCGAGGTCCAGCTCTTCGGCCAGCCGCTCACCCACGGCACGTTGCCGCGGTGGGCTCCGTTCGCCACACTGGCCGCGGCGATCGTCGTCGGCATCGTGCTCGACGACATCGGTTTGGCCATCGGCGTCGCCGCAGTGGCCGCCGTCGCCTTCTATGCCGCCACGATCTACCTCTGGTCACGAACCGTCGAGGGCCATCGCAAGGCGAAGGACCGGGTCCTCACCACCGTTGTGACCTCGGCGTTCCTGCTCGCACTGCTCCCCCTGGTCTCTATGGTGATCACGGTGGTCCAGAACGGGATACAACGGCTCGACACCGAGTTCCTCTCCTTCTCGATGCGTTCGATCGTCGGTGAAGGCGGCGGGGCCTACCACGCCATCCTGGGAACGCTGATCATTACCGGACTGGCCGCATTGATCTCGGTCCCCATCGGCATGCTATGTGCGATCTACCTGGTCGAGTACGGAGGCGGCAAGCTGGCGAAGGCGATCACCTTCTTCGTCGATGTGATGACAGGTATCCCCTCCATCGTCGCGGGTCTGTTCGCCTACGCGCTGTTCGCGTTGCTGTTCGGTCCCGGGGTGCGCATGGGCATCATGGGCGCCATAGCGCTGAGCGTGCTGATGATCCCCATCGTCGTCCGCTCTACCGAGGAGATGCTCAAGCTCGTGCCAAACGAGCTGAGGGAAGCCGCGTATGCCCTCGCCGTGCCCAAGTGGCGGATGATCACCAAGGTCGTGCTGCCCACGGCACTCGCAGGCATCGCGACCGGTGTCACCCTGGCGATCGCACGAATCATCGGCGAAACCGCACCCTTGCTCATCACCGTCGGCATCACGACCGGCGTCAACATGAACCCGTTCGACGGCAGGATGTCGGCACTGCCGGTCTTTTCGTATTACGAGTACATCAGAACGGGTATCCACACCGCGGCTTCACAGGACCGAGCATGGACAGCCGCGCTTATTCTCATCATCATTGTGATGCTGCTGAATCTCGCCGCCCGGCTGATCTCCCGGCTATTTGCACCCAAGACCCGCGCGTGAGCAGCGAGAACGGAGAAGGAAGCACAAGTGGCCAAGCGTATTGAGGTCTCCGACCTCAACATCTACTACGACAAATTCCTCGCCGTGCAGGGCGTGTCGATGACCATCGAGCCACGAGCGGTCACCGCCCTGATCGGGCCTTCCGGCTGCGGGAAGTCCACGTTCCTCCGCTCCCTCAACCGCATGCACGAACTGGTTCCCAAGGCCAGGGTCGAAGGCAAGATCGCCATGGACGGGCAGGACCTCTACGGACCCAACGTCGACCCGGTCGTCGTGCGCAGGCACATCGGCATGGTCTTCCAACGGCCGAACCCGTTCCCGACCATGTCGATCTACGACAACGTCGCCGCCGGGTTACGGCTCAACGCCACCCGGATGAAGCGTGCCGAACTGGACGATCTCGTGGAACGAGCCCTGCGTGCCGCGAACCTCTGGCAGGAGGTCTCCGACCGGCTCAACAAGCCTGGCTCCGGGCTGTCCGGCGGGCAGCAGCAGCGGTTGTGCATCGCGCGAGCGATCGCCGTGCAGCCCGATGTGCTGCTGATGGACGAGCCGTGCTCGGCGCTGGACCCTATCTCCACACAGAAGATCGAGGACCTCATCAACGAGCTGAAGACCGAGTACACGATCGTCATAGTCACCCACAACATGCAGCAGGCGGCGCGGGTCAGCGACACCACCGGTTTCTTCAACCTGAAGGGCGTCGGGGAAGCAGGCCAGCTCGTCGAGCTCGACGAGACCACGAAGATCTTCTCCACGCCGACCAACCAGGCCACCGAAGACTACATCTCCGGCCGGTTCGGCTAGCCGATCACTCGCTCGTATTGCACCGCGGTGGACACCGTACTGAAGCCGAGCCTGGTGTACACCGCGATGGCAGGCGCGTTGTCGCCCTCGACGTAGAGGATCACCCGGGGCAGCCCCTTCGCCCGCAGATGCCGCAATCCGGCGACCGTGAGCGCCTTGCCGAGCCCGCCGCCCTGGGCGCCCGGATCGACGCCGACGACGTAGACCTCGCCCACCGCCTCGCCTGCGCCCTCGTTTACCGGCGGGTGCACCTTGGTCCAGTGGAACCCGAGCAGCCTGCCGTCCTGATCCTCCGCGACGAAGAAGCCCGCGGGCTCGAACCAATCCTCGCCCTCGGCGGCCAGCAGGTCGTCGGCGGTCAACGCCCCCTGCTCCGGATGCCATGAGAACGCGCGGGCGTTCACCGCGATCATCGCGGCCTCGTCGGCGCCAGGCTCGAAGGTCCGCAGCCGGACGCCGGGCGGCATCGCGACCGAGTCCAGCTTCAGCGCCGCGGTGTCGGCGGACATGATCAGCAGCTCCCGTACCCGCTCGAACCCCGACGAAGCTGCGAGCGCGGCCGCCGAAGGGTGGTCACTGTGCGACCACACCCGCAGCGCGGGTCCGGCGCGGGTGGCGAGGGCACCGAAGAGTCGCGCACCGTATCCCCGCTTCCGATGCGCCGGATGCACGATCAGTTCGGCGACCTGCCTGCCGAAGGCGTCACCGGTCTCGTCGAGGTGGCCGTAGCCCACGAGATCGCCGGCGCCGTCTTCGGCGTAGCCGAGCAGATGGGGACCGCCGGTGAACTCGCCGGGCAACGGCCCGGTCGCGGTCACGGCGGGCCAGCCATCGGCGTCGCGAGCGGCCAGCAGCAGGTTTCGGACGGCTTTCAGCTGGGCGGGGTCGAGTTCGTCGACCCACAGTGTCTTCAACGTCTTCAACACACAGCCGACTCTACGGTTCGCGCCTGCCGTCGGCAGTGCACACACGTGCCCTACCGGGAGGCGATGGCGCGCAACTCCTCGTCAACGGCATCTGACTCGGTTGACCCGCTATCAGGGCGGGGCTGGTGCACCTCAGATGGCGTGGGTGTCGTGGTCTTGGGTGTCACGGTTTTGGCCGGCCGCTCGAACTTGTAACCCACGTTGCGCACGGTGCCGATCATCTGCTCGTGTTCCGGGCCGAGCTTCGCGCGCAGCCGCCGCACATGGACGTCGACCGTGCGGGTGCCGCCGAAGAAGTCGTAGCCCCATACCTCCTGCAGCAACTGGGCGCGGGTGAAGACCCGGCCCGCGTGCTGCGCGAGGTACTTCAGCAGCTCGAACTCCTTATAGGTGAGCTCCAGCGTGCGCTTGCGCAGCCGTGCGGTGTAAGTGGCTTCGTCGATGACCAGGTCGCCGACCCGGAGCTCGGACTCGGCCTGCGAGGGGGCGCCTTCGCGGGTCGTCGCGAGCCGCAGCCGGGCGTCCACCTCGGCGGGGCCTGCCGTGGGCAGCAGGATGTCGTCGGCCCGCCACTCGGCATTCACCGCGACCAAGCTGCCCTCGCCGATGACGGCGATAACCGGGACCGAATCGTCCTCGTTGGTGCTCTTGAGCAGGCGGCACAGGCTCTTCGCCGAAGCGAGATCGGTGCGGGCGTCCACCACGATCACGTCCCGGTGACCCGCGTCGAGCAACGCGGTAACCTCGGGCGTGCGGACCCGCGCAGTGTGGGGAAGCAGGCCGAGTGCGGGCACCACCGCGGCGGCGTCGGACTCCGTAGTGAGCACCAACAGGTCCAGACTCATCGACGCACCGCCTCGTTCTTGCTGGCCCTTCATCAGCCAGATTGGCTCGGTGCTAAGTGAGAATAGCGGGTGACCTGGCCTAACGCAGTAGGCAAGCAAGCAGCGTCACACAAATGCCCCAGTGGGAAGCCGCCAGCAGTCGCACCTAAGCTGCCTGGTCGAACCGGGCAAAAACCGCGAAACCAGACATAGGAGTGCGAGTGAGTTACGCCCCGCGATACGACGTCGTCGCCAGCCGAAAGCAGAAATCGCGCCGGCGCGGCACCAAGTTCATCATCTTTCTTGTCGTCCTGGCAGGACTGCTGGTAGGGGCCGATTTCGCGGCCGCGGCCTTCGCCGAACACACGATCTCACAACAGGCACGCGAGAAGTTCCAGCTCCAGGACGACCCCGCCGTCCACATCCGCGGCTTCCCCTTCACCACGCAGGCCCTGGGCGGCGAGTATGAGCACATCACCGTGGCGGCCGAAGGCATCAACGTGCAGGACACGCTGCACGAGCTCGAGCTCATGGCCGAACTCCGCAATGTGACGGCCCCGTTGTCGGATGTCGTGGACGGCAACACCTCGGCGATCGTGATCGGCGATCTCGAGGGCATCGCCAAGATCAGGCAAGCCGACATCGGGCGGCTGATCAAGCTGCCGAGCCTCAGCATCGAGCCGGCGGCCGAGGACTACGTGCGGACCGGTGACGCCGAAGACTTCGTCAGCGTCGAGGATCTCGAGAAGCAACGCGAGGCCAGCAACACCTACGACTCGACCGCGGGAGTCCGGCTCGCCGCCACCACCCGGATCGCGGGAAGAGAAATCGAGATCGTCGCGTTCGCCATAATCGAGCTCACCGAATCGGCGGTGCGGATCGACCCGCAGCGTCTCGAGTTCGGTCAGGAAGAGGAAACGACCGTGGTACCGGATCAGGTCCGGAAGACGCTGTTACCCCAGTTCGGCACCACGATCGAGCCGGGCAGCCTGCCGTTCAACGTCCGTCCCAGCGGCGTCGCGGTCGAACATGGCAAGCTGATTGTGCAGGGCAAGGCGCAGAACGTGACATTCGCGGGCAGCGCGCAGGACTGACGCGGAGGGATTCGGCGATGGGCTGGACCGGCTTGTGGATCGTGCTCGGCACCCTGCTCGCCGGAACGCTGGCCGGGGCCCTGCTGCGCTGGCGCGAGGGCAGGATCCGCCCCACCCGGGACGAGCCCGCCCCGACCGCCGAACTGCCCACCCAGGTCACCGAGGTCCTGGTGGCGGCGCCCGCCGTCACCCTGGTGCAGATCTCCACCACGTTCTGCAGCCCGTGCCGGCACGCCCACGCGCGGCTGGCCGCCCTCGCCGAGAGCACCCCTGAGCTGCACCACGTCGACCTCGACGTGACGCACCAGCCGGAGGTCGCGCATCAGCTCGGCGTCCGGCGTACGCCGACGACCATCGCTTTCGACGCGAACGGTGCCGAACTGCTGCGGGTCAGCGGTGTGCCGGTCAACGACGAACTGCTGTCCGCCCTACAACCGCACTTCGCCAATCGGTAACCGCCACAACCGTGTTCCACGTACTGGACACCCCTCCCACGACCAGGGATGACTCGGTAACGTCTGCACCGTGGAATTGCGCATCACGTCACGTCGAATGCGACGCCTGCTGACTCGGCGGCGCGCGATCGACCTGTGCCGCGTTCGCAGCAGCCTCTGTCCTACTCCACCAGGCTGAGTCGCTAGCGCCACTGGCAGGCGGCAAGGCATTCTCGACGCGTTACTTAACGCAGCCATCCGTCGAGGTCGGGAGACGATCATGTCAGCAGGACCCCCAGTCGATCCGCGTGGACCGCGGTTCGCCGCCGCGATCACCACCGTCGTACTCGCCATCGTGTTGATCACCAGCTGGTGGCCGCTGCTGGCCGTGCAGACGGTGATCTTCGCCGTCGGGGCGTTCATCGGCTTGCGCTACGCGCCTTACTCGCTGCTGTACCGGTCGCTCGTGGCACCGCGCTTGAGCCCGACGTCGGAGCGGGAAGACGCGGCGCCGCTGCGGTTCGCGCAATTGGTCGGTTTCGTCTTCGGGCTGGCGGGAACCGTCGGCTATGCGGCCGACCTGATGCTGCTCGGCGTGATCGCCACCGCGTTCGCGCTGTTCGCCGCCTTCCTCAACGCCGCGTTCGACTTCTGCCTCGGCTGCGAGGTGTACCTGCTGCTGCAACGATTCGCGCCGGCCACCGGCAACCAAGCATGAGAACCAAGTCCATCCATCAAATCCCAAGAAAGTGAGTGCCGCTGACATGAGCCGCGAAAACGTCCTGGTCACGACGGAGTGGGCCGAGGAGAACCTCGACACGCCCGGCGTGGTCTTCGTCGAGGTGGACGAGGACACCACCGCATACGAGGGCGGGCACATCCGCAACGCGGTCAGGATCGACTGGAAGACCGAACTGCAGGACCAGGTCCGGCGCGACTTCGTCGACCGGGCAGGCTTCGAGAAGCTGCTGAGTGAAAAGGGCATCGGCAACGACGACACCGTCGTGCTCTACGGTGGCAACAACAACTGGTTCGCCGCCTACGCGTACTGGTACTTCAAGCTCTACGGCCACGACAACGTCCGGCTGCTCGACGGCGGCCGCAAGAAGTGGGAGCTCGACGGCAGGGAGCTGACCGACGAGGTTCCGCAGCGGCAGAACACCAGTTACCAGGCCAAGGAGCAGGACCTCACGCTGCGGGCCTTCCGCGACGAGGTCGTCGACGCGATCGACACCAAGAACCTGATCGACGTGCGCTCGCCGGACGAGTTCACCGGCAAGCTCAACGCCCCGGCGCACCTGCCGCAGGAGTCCTCGCAGCGTTCCGGCCACATCCCGAGCGCGCTGAACGTGCCGTGGGCATCGACCGCCAACGAGGACGGCACCTTCAAGACCAACGACGAGCTCAAGGAGCTCTACGAAGAGGTCGGCCTCGACACGGGGAAGGCCACCATCGCCTACTGCCGCATCGGCGAGCGCTCGAGCCACACCTGGTTCGCGCTGCGCGAGCTGCTTGGCCTGGAAGACGTCAAGAACTACGACGGTTCTTGGACCGAGTACGGCTCGCTGGTTGGCGTGCCGATCGAGTTGGGAGCACAGCGATGACAAACCCACCACCCACCCCCCACAAACCCCGCCCAGGGATGAGTGACGGTTGCGGCGCGCCGGAGCAGACGGCGACCCCTTCGGATGTGGACACCCAGGGCCAGGTCGTGGTCGCGGGTAAGGTCTCCGGCAGCGACGGGCCGGTCGGCGGCGCGTACGTCCGGCTGCTCAACGCCGACGGCGCGTTCGTCGGCGAGGTGCAGGCTTCGCCGGAGGGCGACTTCCGGTTCTACGCCGCCGAAGGCGACTGGACGGTGCGAGCCCTGCACGCCAGCGGCAACGGAGAAGCGAAGGTGACCACCGGGCAGCCCGGGCTGTACGAGGTCCCGATCAGTATCTGAGCTCTCGTGAGTGTTTGCGGCCCGTTCAGGCGGATCTTCACTCACGACCGGCGATCTCAAGTGCCGAGCAGTCCCGCGCAAGTGGTCGCGAGTGAATATCCGCAACTACCACCTGGGTGGTAGTTGGCCGCAAACACTCACGAGATGGCCCGCTACAGGAACTCGTGCCGCACGATGGTCTGCTCGCGGCCGGGACCGACGCCGATCACCGACACCCGCGTGAGCGAAAGCTCCTCGATCTTCTCGATGTAGGCCTTGGCGTTCGCCGGTAGCTCGTCGAAGGTGCGGCACTCGCTGATGTCTTCCCACCAGCCAGGCAGCTCTTCGTAGATCGGCACCGCGTGGTGCACGTCGGTCTGGGTCATCGGCATGTCCTCGGTGCGGAAGCCGTCGACCTCGTAGCCGACGCAGACCGGCACCTTCTCGAGCCCGGAGAGCACGTCGAGCTTGGTGAGGAAGTAGTCGGTGATGCCGTTGACGCGTGCCGAGTAGCGCGCGATCACCGCGTCGAACCAGCCCGTACGCCGATCCCGCCCGGTCGTGACACCCACCTCGCCGCCCGCCTTGCGCAGGTGCTCACCCATGGCGTCGGTCAGCTCGGTCGGGAACGGCCCGGAGCCGACCCTGGTGGTGTAGGCCTTGAGGATGCCGAGCACCGCGTTGATGCGGCCGGGGCCGATGCCCGAACCGACGCTCGCGCCGCCGGAGGTCGGGTTCGAGGACGTGACGAACGGATACGTGCCGTGGTCGACGTCGAGCAGCGTGCCTTGCGAGCCTTCCAACAGCACCGTCTCGCCGCGTTCCAGCGCCTGGTTGAGCTCGAGGCGGGTGTCGGCGATGCGGTGGGCGAACATCTCGCCCGCCGCCAGCACCTCGTCGGCGACCTGCTCGGGCTCGAGCGCCCTGCGGTTGTAGACCTTCACCAGCATCTGGTTCTTGATCTCCAGGGCCGCCTCGATCTTCTGCCGGAGGATCTTCTCGTCGAGCAGATCCTGCACCCGGACGCCGACCCGGGCGACCTTGTCCTGGTAGCACGGGCCGATGCCGCGCCCGGTGGTGCCGATCTTGCGCGAGCCGAGGTAGCGCTCGGTGACTTTGTCGATGGCGACGTGATACGGCATGATCAGGTGCGCGTCCGCGGAGATCAGCAGCCCGCTGGTGTCGACGTTGCGCTCCTCCAGCCCGGCGAGTTCGTCGAGGAGCACCTGCGGGTCGACCACGACGCCGTTGCCGATGACGTTGGTGACCTCAGGCGTGAGGATGCCCGAGGGGATGAGATGCAGCGCGAAGTTCTGACCGTCGGGCAGCACCACGGTGTGGCCGGCGTTGTTACCGCCCTGGTACCGCACCACCCACCGAACGCGATCGCCGAGCAGGTCGGTGGCCTTGCCTTTGCCTTCGTCGCCCCACTGGGCACCGATGACCACGATGGCGGGCATGTGACAACTCCTGGATAGTTTTGGTTGGCCACACCCAGATGGGGTGACCGGTGAACGAGGGTAACGGAGGTCAGGGCCGTGCGCGGAATCGTGCTCGTATGTGGGACCAATGTCCCACAGCTGCCCGGGGTCGACGCTGACCGCGTCGTCCGGGTGCCGCATCGTCCTGGTAAGTCGGATGTCGACGTCATGCTAGCCAAAGCGGGCACGGGCGCGGCGGGCGACGGCTGGAATCCGGGCGCCGACGTGATCGTCGCGGGCGAGGACGCCGACCTGGCGGCGGTCGTGCTGCGCTTGCTGCGCCGGGACCGGCTCGGCTCGACCAGCGTCGGCTACCTCCCGACCCGGCGCGGCTCGGCCTTCGCCGAACTCTGGCAGCTGCCCGTCGAACCCGCCGCGGCGCTTCAACTGGCAGGCGGCGGGAAAGTCGATCCGGTCCCGCTCATCCGGGACGACGTCGGTGGCGTGCTGCTGGGCCTCGGGTCGATACACCGCGTCACCGGCATCGCCTACTGCGACGACGAAGTAGTGCTGCGTGGCAAGGCTCACCGGATCGACGTACAGCCGGACACCGCGGGCGGCGCCGGGCTGACCGTGCGGGTGCAGCACGGCAGGCTGCGCAAACAGATCGTGAGCCACCGCGGGCGGGCGTTCTCGCTGGGCTGCGACCTGGCCTCGCCGGTGCTTGACGGCGTCGGCCGGGAACGGCCGACCGAACGCTGGACCTGGTACCGGCACACCGAGGACCTGCGGCTGGTGCGAGCCTGAACGCTTCAGTTCACGCGATGCCGGTCGCCGCCGCGGCCTCCGGGTCCGAGTCGGCGAGGAACTGCGAGCAGCGCAGGTACTCCTCGGTCTCACCGATGCGCTCGGCCGCGCGCGCCAGGGCCGCCAGGGAGCGCAGGAAGCCCTGGTTCGGGCGGTGCTGCCACGGAATCGGCCCGTGCCCCTTCCAGCCCGCACGGCGGAGCTGATCGAGGCCACGGTGATACCCTGCACGGGCGTATGCATATGCCTGTACGTACTCACCTGCGTCGACGGCGGCTTCAGCGAGAGCGGCCCACGCCTCACTGCAGTCCGGATGCTCGGCGGTCACCTCGGCGGGCGGGGTTCCGGCGTCGAGCGCGGCCTCTGCGTCTGCGCGGGCGGGTAGGTGGGTGGGCTCAGGGCCTAGCAAGTTGGTCATGACGACCAGTGTGCCAGGAGGGCTATTCACAAGCCGATCCAGCGAGGGTGGGCCGGAGGTTCGCCCGAGCGATCGGCCGAGGTCACACGGGTGGTGACGTGCGACGAGTCTGTGAATGGCCCGACTTATGAATAACAGCACGGCGCGAGGAATTTGGCCTGCGGGGCGCAACATAATCGTCGGCTAATGCGAAGAAACCTGCGTCGGGGTCACAGCAGGATGCTGAACAGCATGCTGCCGCCGGCCAGGACCAGCAGGAATACCAGGACAACGGCTACAACACGTTTCGACATCATCACAACCATCATGACGGTGGAACCTTTTAGGGGCAAGCTACGTCTTTGAGTGGACTCCTCCAGGCGGTGAACGGGGCCTCCGGGGGATCCCCTATCTTTCCCCGAGGTTCGATACCGTCCGCTTCCCAACCCGGGTGCGCAGCCGAGAGGATGCCCAGGTGAGAAACAAACCAGCGACGCCGACCGGCGCGGCGATCCCGCCCGATGGCAGTCCCATCACCCATGCCCGCGTGTTCTTTCAGCGCCACTGGAAGCGTGGCGCGCCCGGTTCGCCGACGCCCGACTGGGTCACCGCGTTCGCCTACCGTACCTGGCTCATCGCGCTGCTGTTCAAGATGGTCGGCGCGTCGTGGGACATGTCGTGGCACTTCCGCTGGTTCCGCGACGACTTCGCGCCGCCGCACCTGCTCAACTCCGTCGGCACGGTGATGATCTCCTGCCTGGTCGTCATCCACACCTACACCGGACTGGCGTGCGACCGCCGATCACTGCGGCTGATGCAGGTCGGCCTCGTGACGTTCCTCGTCGCGGCCCCGCTCGACGTGATCAACCACGCGGTGAGCGGGCTCGACCTGACCGCGTGGAGCCCGACGCACGCACTGCTGTTCGTCGGCACCGGAATCATGATCCTCGGCGCGATCGACGGGTGGCGGAAGTTCGCGAAGCCCGGCAGGGCGCGGACATTGACGTTGGGCGCGCTCTGGGTGTTCTTCCTGGAGAACATCTACTTCGCCAATGGGCAGCAGGAGTACGGCATCCTCTCGGTGCTGGCGTGGATGCGGGGTGAAACGGAAGCGGAGCCGTACCTGCTGGACTTCGCCGCCCGGCAGATCGGCAGGGCGGTCGACCTCGAAGCGGTGATCTACTTCGCATTGCCGATCGACGACTGGGTGTACCCGGTCTGGGGCATTGGTGTGATGGCGCTGGTGCTGGCCGTGGCCAGGGCGACGACGATGACGCGCTTCACCGCGACCGCGGTGGCCGGCGCTTACGTCGCCTACCGCGCGGCCATCTGGCCACTGCTGGTCGGCGCCGGTTTCCCGCCGTCGACGGTGCCGTTCTACCTGCTGTTCGTCGGCATCGCGGTCGATGCGGCGTTCCTGCTGGGTCGCGGCCGGTCCCTGGTGACCGCCGGCATGGGTGCGACGCTCGTCACCGTTATCGGGTTCAACGCTCTCTTCCTGCAGTCGCAGCTGGCGCCGTGGCTGCTCGAGAATGCCGAGACCGCGTCGGCGCCGCCGGTGAACTACTGGATGGCGCCCGTGGTCGCGGTCGGCGTCGCGGTGGCGTGGGCGGCCGCCAGCCCTGTCGCGCAATGGTGGCAGCGCCAGCCGCACCGGACGGCCGGCGAGATCGTGCCGGACGCGATGATCTGAAGCCGGCCGAGCATCGTGCGAGTGTGACATTCAGCCGAACCTATCGCCTCAACGTCACGTTCGCTGAGCGTCGCTGCGCAACCGCACCGGCCGAGGCTGGGACGAGTGGTTCGCTCTCCTCGATGCCGATGGCGCCACCCAGCAGACGCACACCGAGATCGCCCGCAAGCTGGTGGAGCGACACGGCGTCGAAGGCTGGTGGGCGCAGTCCATCACGGTCGCCTACGAGCAGGAGCGCGGTATGCGGCTGCCGGGGCAACGCTGCGACGGGTTCTTCGACGCCACCGCTGATATATCTGAAGCTCTGGTCGACTCGCCAGGAACTCCTTCTGGAAAGCCACGCTCGGTACCGGCGGTAAGCCGGCAGTCGTGACCCGCCTGGCGGCGGGCCCCATCTGCCGGCTGGCGAGTCGCCCAACCGCTGCAAGACGGTGGCGGTGCCGTTGGAACAGCTCTACGCGGCGGTCGCCGATCCCGGGCTCCGGAGCAGCTGGCTGGACGCGGAACTCACCCCGCGTGGCAAGTCGACCGAGCACAAGGTGTTCCGCGCCGAGCAAGCGGGCACCCCTGGCAAGGTTGAGTTCGGCTTCACCGCGAAGGGTCCGGACAAGTCCCAGGTCGCGGTGGCGCACAGCAAGCTGCCGGACGCCGAAATCGCCAGCAAGCTCAAGGCGGAGTGGCGTGCCCGGCTCGCCACCCTGAAATCCGTGCTGGAGACGTAACCGACGGAGATCAGATCTTTCGCCCGGCCGACTTCAGGCTTTCCGCGGCCTCTACGACCCTCGTGGCCATCGCGCCTTCGGCGACCTTCAGGTAGCTGCGGGGGTCGTAGACCTTCTTGTTGCCGACCTCGCCGTCGACCTTGAGCACGCCGTCGTAGTTCTTGAAGAAGTGGTCGGCGATCGGCCGGGAGAACGCGTACTGGGTGTCGGTGTCCACGTTCATCTTGACCACGCCGTAGGACACCGCCTCGTGGATCTCCTCGAGCAGCGAGCCGGAGCCACCGTGAAAGACCAGCTCGAACGGCTTCGAGCCCTCGGGCAGCCCCAGCTTCTGCGCCGCGACCGCCTGACCGCGCTTGAGCACGTCCGGGCGTAGCTCCACCGCGCCGGGCTTGTAGGCGCCGTGCACGTTGCCGAAGGTCGCGGCGAGCAGGTACCGGCCCTTCTCGCCCGCGCCGAGCGTCTCGACGGTGCGCACGTAGTCACCTTCCGCGGTGTAGAGCTTCTCGTTGATCTCGTTGGAGACGCCGTCCTCCTCGCCGCCGACGACGCCGATCTCCACCTCGAGGATGATCTTCGCGGCCGCTGCCTTGTCGAGCAGTTCGGCGGCGATGGTCAGGTTCTCCTCCAGGTCGATCGCCGAGCCGTCCCACATGTGGGACTGGAACAGCGGGTTCTCGCCGCGGTTGACGCGCTCGCGCGAGATCTCGATCAGCGGCCGGACGAAGCCGTCGAGCTTGTCCTTCGGGCAGTGGTCGGTGTGCAACGCGACGTTGACCGGGTACTGCTTGGCGACCACGTGCGCGAACTCGGCCAGTGCTGTCGCACCGACGACCATGTCCTTGACCTTCTGCCCGGAGGCGAACTCGGACCCGCCGGTGGAGAACTGGATGATGCCGTCGCTCTCGGCCTCGGCGAAACCCCGCAGCGCGGCGTTCAGGGTCTCCGAGGACGTCACGTTGATGGCCGGATACGCGAACTCACCCTCTTTGGCTCGGTCCAGCATGGCCGCGTAAACCTCGGGGGTTGCGATGGGCATCGTTGCTCCTCCTCGGCAGTTCTCGCCGGTAGCGCTTACCGGCGGGGAAATTCCTGTTTCGCATCCTACGAGCCCGCGGTAGAGCGGCTGAAGACGCGGTGAGAACGGGGCTTCCCTGTAAACCGAAGTAACTGTTACTCTTCAGTACTCTACCGACGGTAAGTTACGCAAGGAGGCGTCCACGTGGCACGCAACCCGCTCAAGCGCAAGGGCAACGTGGCAGGCAAAGTCGTACTGATCACCGGCGCGGCTCGAGGCATCGGCGCCGGGCTGGCCGAGCGCTTCTCCGCCCGCGGCGCCAAGGTCGCGCTGGTCGGCCTCGAGATCGAAGAGCAGGACCGGGTTGCCGAGCAGATCGGGTCGAATGCCATCTCACTGGAGGCCGATGTCACCAGCTGGCGAGAGCTGGAATCGGCCACCACCGTCATCCTCGAGAAGTGGGGCGGCATCGACATCGTGGTGGCCAACGCGGGCATCGCGACCACTGGGTTCGCCCGCTCGGTCGATCCGGTCGCCTACGAGAAGGTCTTCGAGGTCGACCTGCTCGGCGTCTGGCGTACCTTCCGGGTCACCTTGCCGCACGTGATCGAGCGCAAGGGCTACCTGGTCGCGATCTCCTCGCTGGGCGCGATCACGCACGCGCCGGGGATGGCGAACTACTGCGCTGCGAAGGCAGGCGTCGAGGCGTTCTGCAACGGGCTCCGGGTCGAGCTACGCCACCACGGCGTGCAGGTGGGCGTGGCGCATCCGAGCTGGATCCGCACCGACCTGGTCTCCAGCGCCGACGCGCACCCGGTGTTCGGCAAGCTCCGCACGGGCATGCCCGGCCTGTTCGGCAAGACCTACCCGCTCGAGTTCGCGCTGAACAAGCTCGAACGCGGCATCATCGAACGGCGGCGCACGATCCACGTGCCGCGGTGGGTCGGCGGCGTGAAGCTGTTCCGCGCCTTCATCCCGCCGTTCATCGAGGTCGGCGCCAAGATGCTGGGCGTGGCCGAGGCCGACGCCGCGGCCGTCGACGACATCCGGGAGCGGGGAGCGCGCGAAGCGGCGATGACCGGGCACGCGGGCAGGGCGGCCACCGAACGCCGCGCGAAGCAGTCCAACAACGCCTGAGCGCGCTCAGCGCCGGAACTCCTCCACCGGCGTGAACTCCGCACGGGCGTCGCCGACCTCGTTGCGGTACCACTGCCAGCGTCGCCAGTTCTGATACCGGTCGGCGAGCCGGTCCAGCGGCGGCAGCAGACGCCGTGCCGTCTCCAGCGTGAACAGCACCGGGAACTGCAGCAGCGGGTGCAGCGCCCACGGCCACGGGAAGGGCATCCGGTGCCTGCGATAGGTCATGGGCAGCATCCAGAACCGGGTGTAGCCGATCTGTACCCGGTAGTTGATCTCGTCGCGGATCCGCTTGCGCAGCGGCGTCCCCGGCCGGGGCGCGAACGCCGGCAGATACGACTCCACCAGTTCCTCACCGTCTTCGCCCGCCTCATGGGCACGCTTGACGAAGGCGGCGAACATCAGCTGGATCGACTCGCGGAAATCGCGCGGGTACCAGTCGGGCTGCACGCCGAGCAGGTGGCCGACGTAGCGCCAGAAGTGCAGCGTCGCCTCGATCTCCCGGATCGTCGTCTGGTGTCCCATGGACCAGAGCGCGAGCCCGGGGACGACGCTGCCGCCCATCAGGGTGAGCGTGGCGTCGCCGATGCTGATCGGCACACCCCAGGCCTCGGCATCCCACTCCGGGTGGGCCATCAGTTTGCGCCGGATGAACACGTGCATGATCCGGACCCGCATCGCCGTCGCCCGGCCTGCCGCACCGGGCTCGAGTCCACCGGCCGCCGAGACGTCGAGCCAGAACCGGACCGTCTCCAACTGCCGGTGATGCGCCTTGTCACCGGCGTAGCCGCCCGCCAGCGACAGCGGCTTGGTGATGGAGTTCTCCGAGTACATCTCCAGCGTGCTGGTGGTGGCGAAGCTGAACACCGCGGTACCCCAGCGCCGGAACACCTTCGCGCCGAGTGCGACATGCTCGTGGTCGACCCACGCCGGATCGCGCTCGAACTCCTCGAACAGCGCCCGCATGGATTCCGGGGCGTCCGGCACCGCTTCGATGCCGTGCTCGATGGCCTGATCCAGCATCCGGCGGCCCTCGCCCGATCCGCGCTGGAAATACACCTCGTCGACGAAGGCTTCCGCGACCGGATCGGCGTCGTAGTACGCGTTGGCGAAGGCGCGCACGTAGTCGTCGCCGGGTTGCGGGTCGAACCGGAACAACGCCCGCCAGGCCTTCCGGACCCGCTGTACCCGCTTGTCGCCGACGTGGTCCCAGTACCGAAATTCGGCAGGCACCCGCATGCTGCTCGTCGTCAAACGCGCCCTCCAGTTGAGATCATGATTAGAGTGCAGGAGTACTCGAAGTATGACAAGGACCGTTGTCAGTTGGAACCGCAACGAGGTGCTGGAGGCACACATGTCCCGTCGTGACGAGATCCGGATGACCGACGACGAGGTGCACGGGTTCCTCGCCGGGCAGCAGGTCATCAACGTGGCGACCATGGGCCCGAACGGGCGTCCCCATCTCGCGCCGCTCTGGTACGTCCCGCGCCGGACCGATTCGGGCGGCGCCGCCCTGGAGACCTGGACCTACGGCAGCTCGCAGAAGATCGCGAACCTGCGACGGCTCGCCGAGGCGACGGTGCTCATCGAGGACGGCGAAGCTTACGAGCAGCTTCGGGGCGTATCGATGGAGTGCGACGTCGAGATCGTCGACGACCCGGACCGGACCTTGCAGATGGGCACCGATCTGCTGCACCGCTACACCTTCGAGGACGAGACCATCGAGGTGCCGCCCGAGCTCGTCGACTTCCTGCGCAAGCAGGCCACCAAGCGGGTCGGGCTCCGGTTCGTCCCCACCAAGATCGTCAGCTGGGACCATCGCAAGCTCGGCGGCACCTACTAGGTATCGTGAGTGGCTATCAGTGTTCTAACCCTGATCAGCACTCACGACCCGGCGGAGTCATGCGAAGCGCAGCCGCTGCCCCACGTCGTCGGCCTTCGCCTTCTCCACCATCGCCGCGCCAAGGGCGATGTCGGACAGCGACAGGCCGCGATGCCAGAACAGCGTCATCTCATCGTCGCTTTCGCGGCCGGGCTTGTTTCCGACCACGAGGTCACACAACTCGGCGTGCAGCGTTTCCTCGGTCAACTTGCCCGCGTCCACGTGCTGCCGCAGCGCACCCAACTTCCCGGTTCGGCACTGTCCCCAGTCGTCCACGACGATCTTGTCCATGAGATCGGTGAGCGACAGTTCGACGGCGCTCATGGTGCCGTAGGGGATCACCAGGGAGCCCGGCTTGATCCACTCGGTCTTCAGCAGCGGCGTCGGTTGCGAGAGCCGCGACGCCTCGACGACGATGTCGGCGCCGGACACGCACGACTGCCAGTCCTCGGTCACCACTACCGGCTTGCCGAGGTCTTGGCGTAGCCGCTCGGCGAAGGCGTCCCGGCTCTCCGGACGCCTGGAGTGCACGCGGATCTCCTCGAAGTCGTACAGGTGATCCAGCAGCCTGACGTTCCAGTACGACGTGCCCCTGGCACCGACGTGGCCGAGGATCCGGGAGTCGCGCCGGGCCAGATGCCGGGCGCCGATGGCGGTCAGCGCCCCGGTGCGCATCTCGGTAATGGCGGTGGCGTCGACGATCGCCAGCGGCATGCCGGTCCGCGGGTCGAACAGGTTGAGCAGCGCCATCTCCGAAGGCAGCCCCTGTTTGTAGTTGTCGACATAGTCGCCGACGATCTTCACACCCGCCAAACCGAGCGGCTCGACGTAGCCACGAAGCACGTTGAAGTGCCCGTGGAAACTCGGATCCGGCTCCAGGTGGACCCGCGGTTCGATGACCGATTTCCCGGCGCCCTGGGCGCGGAGGCCTTCCTCGACCGCGGTGAGGATCTCGCTGTCGGTCAGGCTCAGCTGTTCGACCGCGGGACCGTTGAGATAGGTCAGCCAGATCTCGTTTGACACCATGCCTCCTGGTGAGTCGGTTTTCGGGATGGGCCGGTCAGCAACCGGCCGGGGTTGGCGACCCGGATCGCGTCCGATGTGCTCGCCGGCAGGCCGGTCAAGCTCGGCTGGGCGTACGGGCGGTCAGACCCGTAGACGATCGCCCCGGCGGCAACGTTGTCTTGCAGCAGGGCGACCGTCCGCTCTCGGTAAGACGGCGTCTCGTAGTAGACGTTGCCCGTGAGCGCGAACCCGCTGCCGCCGCGAGCCCGCACCCGGTCACCGTGCAGCGGGGCGAGCCCGGCCAAGGCCACGAAACACGCCCGGAGATCAGGGTGTGCCTGCGGCCCCGCGACCTGCCAGGCATGCCAGGCATGCCAGGCGGCATGCTGCTGCGCCACGAACGGCACCACCGCAGTCCACCACGCCGGCAGCTGACCGGCGGGAAGCGAGACCGGTCCGGGGTGGATCAGCAACGGCTTGTCGTGGTGGTCGAGCAACGGCCATGCTTCCTCGGGCGGCAGGTACTCCAGTCCGAGCGGCGACGACAACGAGATCAGCGCCTTCGCGCAGCCATCCTCCTCGAGCTGCGCGACCCGCGCCTCGACGTCGAAGTGACCAGGGCCGAACGCCGCGGGCGCACAGCCGTCGCGGTGCAGCGTGTCGCCGTCGAGCAGTGGCGGCTGCCCCCGGCGACGGAGTGCGTCCTCGAGCGCGGGTGGCACCAGGTGCTGATGTACGTCGATCGGTTGTGCCGTGTCCATTCGAAGATCGTCGCCTTCTCAGCTTGTCTTTTAACCCCTTGATCAGGGGTTTGTGGTCTCTGGGCGGCGTGTCGCCATGACATGGCACGGCCACCGCTTGATCATCTTCGGGTTCCTTCCACAGAACGTGAAGACGAAAGACGGTGGCCGTGGATCTCAGTGTGCAGCAAGGCGGTGCCGGGGGCGAGCTGGCACGCCCGGCGAGTCTGGGTGATCTTGCTGGGTTTCGGCAGGCGTTCTATGACTGCCTGACCCTGCGGGCCGATGCCCTGTTCGAGCTAACCGACGCGGTGCTGTGCGCCGACGGGCCGGTGAGTTCGCTGGTCGGGCTGAGCTTGACCGCCGAGCACCGGCGCGGGCACGGCGCCCTGTATGACGGCCTGCACAGTGGCCGGATTCAGATTGACCGGCTGCGCCGGTCGCTGGCGAGCCTGCCGGTGCCCCGCGACGCCGAGGGGCGGATCATGCTGGCGGTCGATGTCAGCGCGTGGCTGCGCACGGACGCGGCCACCAGCCCGGACCGGCTGTTCTGCCATGTCTACGGGCGCGGCAAGGGCCAGGCCCAGATGATCCCGGGCTGGCCGTATTCCTTCGTCGCGGCGCTGGAGCCGGGCCGCACCTCGTGGACGGCGATCCTGGACGCCCTCCGCTTGGGGCCCTGCGACGACGCGACCGAGGTGACCGCCGCGCAGGTCCGCGAGGTCATCGCGCGGCTCCAGCAGGCCGGGCATCACAAGCCCGGTGACGCCGACATTCTCGTCGTGTTCGACGCCGGCTACGACGTGACCCGCCTGGCGCACCTGCTGGCCGATCTGCCCGTGGAGTTGCTGGGCCGGGTGCGCTCGGACCGGACCTTCGTCTTTCCGCCGGCGCCTCGCCGGCCCGGCAGGGCCGGTCGCACCGCCCGGCACGGGCCAGAGTTCAAGCTGGACGAGCCGTCCACCCAGCCCACACCCGAGGTCGCCACCGCCAGCGACACCAGCCGCTACGGAACCGCCGCAGCGTGCGCGTGGCCCCGGCCGCACCCGCGCCTGACCCACCGCGGCGCATGGCAGCGGCATCAGGGCGAGCTGCCGATCATCGAGGGCACCGTGATCCGCCTGACCGTGGACCGTCTCCCCGGTGACCGTAACCCCAAACCGGTGTGGTTGTGGTACTCCCGCCCACAGGCCACACCGTCCGATGTGGACCGTCTCTGGCGATCGTTTCTCCGCCGATTCGACATCGAACACACGTTCCGGTTTCTCAAGCAAACCCTGGGCTGGACCCGTCCCCGCGTGCGCACCCCCGAGCAGGGGGATCGCTGAACCTGGCTCATCATCGTCGCCCACACCCAGCTCCGGCTCGCCCGTCACCTCACCCGCGACCTACGCCGCCCCTGGGAAAAACCGATCACCGAACCTCGCCGACTGACCCCGGCCCGCCCAAATCTTCCAACGCCTCTGGGAGTTCTACCTCGCCTACTCCGAAGCCGGCTTCCGCTCCGGCTACCTCGACGTCTGGCAACTCCGACTCCACCGGGCATAGACCCCAACAGGAGACGGCACGTAACCTCCCCAGG
>WHSS01000048.1 GCA_009379975.1 Actinophytocola sp. | reverse complement strand
CGGTGATGGTCCGGCACCGGTTCCACCGTGACGCGTGGGTTCGTCGAACTCCAGGGTGCCGAACTCTCCGGTGTCGACAATCGTGTGCATGGTGGCGTCGTTGTGTGCGGTCAGGGACTTGCGCCGAATGAAGTCGGCCGTGGTGATCAGGTCGGACCCATCACCGTCCCCGGGTCGATGCCAAGGTCGGTGAGGACGGTCCGTGCGGCGTTGCGTCCGGGCCTGCCGGACACCGAGCCGCCGGGATGGGTGGTCGCGCCGGTCAGGAAGAGGCCCGGCAGGGACGTGCGGTGAGAGGACCAAGCCGGGACCACGCGGCCGGAGGGCAGCACGAACTCGCCGCCATGGCAGGAGCCGCCCACGTTGTGCGGATTGTGGCCCGCGACGTCAACCGGGGAGTCGGCGCGTAACGCCAGAATGTCGTCCGGATCCAGACCGCTCGCTCGCGCCCGGACGAGGTCGACCAGCTTCTCGGCGTACACTTGTTTTGCGTTGTCCCAGCTACGGCCGTCGCTGCGGTGGTAGGGCGCGATCGTCAGGATCTTGAACGTGCCCGCACCGGCAGGCGCACGGGTCTTGTCGACCACGGTTTGGTTGACGACCAGCAGCCAGGGGTCGGTGGCGTCGGCCTCTCCCCGATGGAACGCGTCAATCTGGCGGAGGGCCCCCGCCGCGGCACCGAACCCCGCGGCCGCGCTGAGCAGGGGCCCGGAGCGCGAGCGGAATTCGAGGTTGCCGCGCAGCGCGGCATGGACGGCGAAGACGCTGAGACCGGCTTGCCAGCTGTCACGCGCGCGGATCAGGCCATCAGGTGCGGTGATCCCGTCGAGCATGCCGGGCAGCTTCGTCAGGTGCGCGCTGGACACGACCGCCTTGCGTGCGTGCACGCGCCTTCCGTCCGCGGTACGCACACCGGTAACGCGCCCTGAGCCGAACTCGATGCGGTCGACCGGCGAGGAACACTCCACTCGTGCGCCGTTGGCTTGCAGCTGCTGGATCAGTGCCGCCGGCAATGCTCCGGAGCCACCCACGGGAGTGGCCCAACCGAAGCTCAGCCTGCCTGAGGTCAACGATGACGGCAGGACACCGGTACCCGGTCGGCGCGGGTCCTGAATCGTCGCCATGGCAAGCCACAAGACGAAGGTCCGGACTGTCGCATCCGCGAAGCGCTCGTGAACCACGTTCCAAGCGCTCTTCTCGCGTAGCGCCCGGTAGCGCTGAGCCGCTTCCCCGTCGCCCAGGTCGAGCCCCGAGCCCCACCGGCCGTGCACGGCGGCGAGGCCGGCGGTCCACTCCTTGATCATGCTCTTGAATTCGCGTGCGTCATGCGATGACCATCGGGCGATCTCGTCCGCGGTCGCGTCCAAATCGCGGTGCACGACGAGGGCATCGCCGTCGGGTTGCGGGAATGCCACGGCAGGATCGGTGAGCACGTATTCGAGGCCGTATTTCGACAGCAACCCGAGCTCATCGTCCTTGAGCAGCGGATTCGACTGGATGAGCACGTGCGCACTCGAGCAGGAGTCGTGGGCGAATCCCGGAAGTGTGAGCTCTTCGGTGATCGTGTTGCCTCCCGGGGACGACCCGGCCTCCAGGACCAGTACATCCAGACCCGCCGCGGCCAGGTAGCCAGCCGCCACGAGGCCATTGTGCCCCGCGCCGATCACCACGACGTCCGCACTGTCCACCACAACCCACTCCCGTCTACCGGCTCGGGTGTTTCCACAGTGGCAGCACCTGCATTCGTTTGCAATGGCTGCCTCCCCCCTGGCATCGACCCTTGACAGCACATGTTGTGTCCTACGACACTCCGAGTACCGCAATCGATTGCGGATACCGGGAGGAAGCATGATGAACGCCTCGACCAGCCGCTGGAAGATCCTGGCCGTCATGAGCTCTTTGGCGCTCGGAGTCGCCGCGTGTGGTGGCGATCCCGAGGCGAGCTCGGACGAGCCCATCAGGATCGGAACCTCGCTGCCCCTCACCGGAGAGTTCTCCCAGCCCGGTAAGGCGGCGCAGGAGGGTTACCAGGTATGGCAGGAGATGGTCAACGAGGACGGCGGGCTGCTCGGCCGCGATGTCGAGCTCGTCGTCAAGGATGACGCGTCGAACCAGAACACCATCGTCTCCGACTACAACGCACTGATCAGTCAGGACGAGGTTGACCTGCTGCTGGGGACCTTCTCGTCCTTGCTGAACCTCCCGGCCTCCGCTGTCGCCGAGCGCAACCAGATGCTCTTCGTGGAGCCTGCCGGCGGCTCCCCGGAGATGTTCAGCCGCGACTTCAAGCATCTGTTCTTCAGCCAGCAGGCAACGGCGGACAAGCAAGGAAAGGTCTTCGCCGAGTGGGTCGCCGGGCTACCCGAGGACGAGCGGCCGAAGACCGCCGCCTACCCGACGATCGACGACCCGTTCGCGGCGCCATCGGTGAAGGGTATCCAGGAGATTCTGGAGGGGGCGGGCGTGGAGACCGTGTACGAAGAGACGTACGCCATCGACACCAAGAACTTCGACACGATCGTCAACGGGATGAAGGCGAAGTCACCGGAGCTCGTCGTGCACGGGGCGGTCTTCGAGGACGGCGTGGGGGTGGTGCGTGCCATGCGCAAGGCCAACTTCCGGCCCGACTGGCTCTACCAGACCACCGCGCCGTCCCTGGGGAAGCAGTACGCCGACGCCATTGGTGCCGAGAACACCGAGGGCATCATGTTCGCGATCAGCCACGCACCGCAGGCCGCGACTCCGGGTAATGAGGAGTTCGTGGCCAAGTACGAGGAGATGTTCGGTGGCCTCCCACCGGAAGACGCAGCGGACGCGTTCGCCGCGGGAGAAGTGCTACAAGCGGCGGTCGAGGGAGTCGGCAGCATCGACGACCAGACCGCGCTGGCTGATTGGTTACGAGATAACAGCGTCCAGACGATCCTCGGTGAGCTTCAGTGGAACGATGACGGCAGCCCGATCGGTGACTTCCTGGTCGGTCAGTGGCAGGGCGGCGGGGTGGAGTTCATCCTGCCAGAGGAGCTCGCCACCGCCGACGAGATCGTCGACGGCTGGCGGCCCGGAGAGGGGCAATGACACAGCTCGCCCAGAATCTGCTTCTGGGCCTGCTCCTGGGCGGTGTGTACGCCCTTGCCGCAGGCGGGCTGACGCTGATCTTCGGCGTCATGCGGGTGATCAACATCGCGCAAGGCGCGTTCCTGATCTTCGCCGCGTTCATTACGTACTCGGTGTGGCAGGTGCTCGGCATCGACCCGCTGTTGGCCATTGTCATCACGACGCCGGTCATCTTCTCGATCGGCTGGGTCACCTACAAGGGGATCGTCGCCCCCATCCGGACCGCGCCCATCGCGTCGACGGTCCTGCTCACCTTTGGCCTGGCACTGGTCCTCGAGGCGGTCATGGGCATGGTGTGGGGGAACAACTCGACGGCCATCCGGCCGGGATACGGGAACGAGTCCTTCACCTTTGCCGGGCTCTACCTGCCCAAGGCCCAGGTCTACGGCGGTCTCGTCGCGATCCTGGTTCTGGTGACGCTCGGCCTGATGCTCACCAAGACCTGGCTGGGGCGTGCGATCAGGGCCGCGGCCGCCAATCCTGCGGGCGCCGAACTGGTCGGGATCAAGGTGGCCGCGGTCGCCGCCCTGGTGTTCGCGCTCGGCATAGCCGCTGCCGGAGCGGGCGGCGCGATCGTGGGCGTGCTGTATCCGTTCGTCCCGGGAGCCCACTACCAATGGATCGCCCGCCTGTTGGCGATCGTGGTGCTCGGCGGGATGGGCAGCCTGAACGGGGCCATTCTCGGGGCACTCATGTTCGGTGTCGCGGAGACGCTCACGGCCGCCTACATCGCGCCCTCCTGGGCGACCGCGGTGCCGTACGCGATCGTCTTTCTCGTCCTGCTGATTCGGCCGCAAGGCCTGCTGGGATCTCGTCTGCGAGAGGACGCGGTGGCCGCATGAGGAAGTCCACTCGCGCGTTTTCCCGCCGGCCATCGTGGAGCCGTGTGCTGGTGGCGATCGCGGCCGTGCTGCTGCTGACGTTCCCGCTGATCTCCGACGACGCCTACTACCAGAACATGATCATCTTGTCCCTGGTGTTCGCCGTGGGGGCCAGCGGTCTGAACATCATCACGGGCTTCGCCGGGTACGTCTCGCTCGGCCAGGGGGCCTTCATCGGACTGGGTGGCTACACCGTCGGTGTCCTCGCGACGCGCTTCGAGTCGGTTTCGCCCTGGTTGTGGGTTCCGGTCGCAGGATTGGTGACCGCGGCAGTGGCGATCGGCCTCGGCTTGGTCTCGCTCCGGTCGCGCGGTCCCTCGTTCGTCATCATCACCGTCGCGTTCCTGTTCCTGGTACAGGTGATCGCCGTCAACTGGGTGGCCGTCACCAACGGCACCGCCGGCCTCACCTTGCCGTTGCCCTCGTGGGACTCCGACGTCATCAACTGGCCGTTCTACTACGCGCTGGTGGCCATCTTGGCCGTGCAGCTGCTGATGACCTGGTGGATCCGCCGGACCAAGCTCGGCATGGGCCTCATCGCCATCCGCGAGGACGAGACCAAGGCCGCCACGATCGGGATCAACCTGCCGGTGCAGAAGATCATCGGCTTCACCGCGAGCACCGTTTTCGTGGGCATGGCGGGCGGCGTCTACGGCTATTATCTGACCTTCATCGACCCCCGCGGCATGTTCAGCATCCTGATCAGCGTCCAGATCATCTTGTCGTTGCTCATCGGTGGCAAGGCCACGTTGTGGGGCCCGGTCCTCGGTGCCTTCCTGATTGAGCCGCTCAACGAGATCGCCAACAACAGCCTCGGTGGCGGCAACATGCGCCTGTTGCTTTTCGGCGGCCTCCTCGTGCTGGTGGTCATCTTTCTGCCGCAGGGGATCCTGCCGACGATCGAGAC
Organism: Actinophytocola sp.; assembly: GCA_009379975.1. Classification (GTDB taxonomy): domain Bacteria; phylum Actinomycetota; class Actinomycetes; order Mycobacteriales; family Pseudonocardiaceae; genus WHSS01. The sequence goes on along the minus strand of WHSS01000048.1, from coordinate 20,103 downwards.
CTTGCTGTACCGGCGTCGTACGGCCGGTAAGGCGGGTCTCGTCGGTGCCCGTATCGGTTCCGGGGGCAGCCTCAAATCATGGGCCGACCGCGTCGAGCCTGCCGAGCGGGAGGCCAGCGGCCGAGCACTGCTCGAGGTCGCCGGGCTCACCAAGCATTTCGGCGGAATCAAGGCCGTCGACGATTGCTCGCTCGCGGTCGCCGACGGGTCCATCACCGGGTTGATCGGTCCGAACGGTTCGGGCAAGACGACGGTCTTCAACCTGATCGACAACACCGTCCGTCCCGATGCGGGGGAGATCACCTTCGACGGCGAGCGCATCGAGCGGCTGACTTCGTGGGACCGCGCTCACCGCGGTATCGGCAGGACCTTCCAGACCACCCGCCTCTTCGGTGAGATGACCGTGCTCGAGAACGTCGTCGCCGCACAGAGATCGTTCTCTTGGTCCCAGCTGGGCCGTATCGCCGTGAGTGGCAGGGAGGCCAAGGCGGCCGAGGAGTTGCTGGAGTTCGTGGGAATGAGGGCATACCGCGATCAGAAGGCCCACGCACTCTCCTACGGCCAGCAGAAGCTCGTGGAACTGGCGCAGATCCTGATGCTCGACCCGAAGCTGATCCTGCTCGACGAGCCGGCAGGAGGTATCAACCCGGTACTCATCGAGCGGATGGCCGAGATGTTCAAGGAGCTGAACTCGTACGGCAAGACGTTGCTGATCGTCGAGCACAACATGCCGTTCGTGCTGGACCTGTGCGACCCCATCCACGTCCTCGCCCGTGGCACCAGGATGGCATCCGGTACACCGGCCCAGATCCAGGCCGACCCGGCCGTGATCGAGGCCTACTTGGGCGAGGACTTCCAGTTCGAGCCGGAGGGAGTGAGGTAATGCTCCGGCTGCGAAATGTCGTAGCGGGCTACGGTGGCGGCGACGTCCTGCAAGGGGTGGACATCGATGTCGAACGGGGCGCCATCGCCTGCATCGTCGGCCCCAACGGGGCGGGCAAGTCGACCGTGTTGCGGGCGGTGAGCGGACTCCTCAACCCCCGGCTCGGCGAGATCACGCTCTCCGGCGAACCGATCCACGGGTGCTTGCCCGCGGAGATCCTGCGGCGTGGTGTGTCCCAGGTGCCTCAGGCGAACGCGCTGTTCCCGAATCTGACGGTCCGGGAGAACGTGCTGCTCGGAGGCTACATCATCCGTCGTGATCGCAGGCTCGTCCGGCAGCGCTATGACCAGGTGGCCGAGCTCTTCCCGATCGTTGCCGATCGGTCCGCCGACAAGGCGGGAAACCTTTCCGGTGGCCAGCGCCGCATGGTGGAATTCGCCAGGTCGCTGATGCTCGACCCCGCGATGGTGCTCCTCGACGAGCCTTCGCTCGGCCTCGACCCGAAGGCGCTGCAGGTGGTGTACCGCGCCGTGATGCTCATGCGCGACAGCGGCAAGACGATCCTCATCGTGGAGCAGAACGTCCGGTTCGGCATGCGGATGGCCACCGACGGCATCGTGATGGAGAGCGGCCGGGTGGTGACCCGGCGTTCCGCTGCGGCGATTCTGGCCGATCCCCACCTCGCCCAGATGTACTTCGGCGGAACGACGGCGGTGTCACCCAGGTGATGTTGGAGGAGCTTGGTCGCGCCTGCGCGGTGTCTAGTGTGCCCCAGGTCGCCTTTTCCCGCCCAAAGTCATTGACACCGGGAATCACCGATGCTTGCATACTATGCAATCGATTGTAGTGACGACCCGCACCCGGTGGGTTCAGCGGATGGATCAGGAGAGTGAGGTCTCGTGAAACGAGGACGCAACGGCTCCAAGGGAGCGGCATGCGCGGTCGCCGCCGGTGCGGTTCTGGTCGCCGCGGCATGTTCCGACGCGGGTGACTCCGGCGGTTCCGATGGCGAGCTGAGCAAGCTCAGTATCAGCATGCCCGTCATCCCGCCCAACTTCGTCCATGTCATGCCCTGGGTTGCGCAGGACCAGGGCTTCTACGAGGACTTCGGCATCGAGGCGGACCTGGTCAGCCTGGATACCGGTGTGACAGCGCTACGCGGTGCTGAGGCGGGATCGGCCGACATCGCGGCGGTTCCCACGCCCACGCTGATCAACGCCGTGGCCCAGGGTGGTTCGGCGAAGGCCTTCTACACCTACTCGCCGAAGCTCGATGTGCAGATGGTGGTCACCGAGGACATCAACTCGTGTGAAGAGTTCGAGGGCCGTGTGGTCGGGGTCGATGAGGTCGGTGGTTTCGCGGAGGTGTTGACCAAGAAGTTCTACAGCTCGTGTGGCCTGACCCAAGACGACGTCAAGTACGGCAACTTCCCGGGCGCGGAGGGCCAGGCGATGGCTCAGGGCCAGTCGGTGTCCGGTGTTCTCCATATCGACGAGGCCGCCGGGGTCATGCGGGAGTTCCCGGACGCGGGCCTGAAATCGCTGGCCAACCTCTGGGACATCGTCCCGGACTGGCACTACGCCGGTTACGCGGCGCCCCAGGAAATCCTCGACGAACGACGTGACGACATAGTCGCGTTCACCGCGGCCAACATCAAAGCCAACGAGTTCATGCGCGATTCGGCCAACAAGGAAGCCGTCCTGGACACCGCGGAGGAAATCACCGGCCTCGAACGGGACATCCTGTCCGATACCTATGACACGTTCCTCGAGGACGACCTTTTCCCGGATGACAACGGCTACCCGCGGAACATGGTCGAATTCACCGCCGACCAGCAGGTCGAACTGGGCAACATCGAGGAGGGCCAGAAGCCGGGTTACGAAGACCTCGTCGATGTGACCATCTATGAAGACGCTCGCGCGCTCGTCGACGAGCAGGCCTGACGAGGAGTCCATGACTCGAGTGGTGGTAGCCAGGCGCGGGGCTACCACCACTCACTTGAGAGGGCTGATATCCCAGTGGCGAACGTTGACATCAAGGATCTGTCCAAGCACTTCGGCTCGCTCGGTGTGTTCGACGACATCAACTTGCATGTTGATGACAATGAGTTCGTGTCGATCCTCGGGCCGAGTGGATGCGGCAAGACCACGCTCCTGCGCATCGTGGCGGGGATCGAAGACACGACCGCCGGCTCGGTGATCGTGGCCGGCGAGGAAAGCCGTAAGCCCCGACCTGACACGGCACTGGTGTTCCAGAACTTCCGCCTGCTGCCATGGCGCACGGTCGAGGACAATGTCGCTTACGGCCTGCGCCTGCGAGGCAGGAGCAAGGCGGAGGCGCGTTCCCTGGCTCAGCCCTACGTGATGATGGTGGGTCTCGCGGGTCGCGAGAAGAAGTACCCCTACCAGCTTTCCGGGGGCATGCAGCAGCGCGTAGGCCTCGCGCGCGCCCTGGCGGTCCAGCCGGACATCCTGCTCATGGACGAGCCTTTCGGTGCGCTGGACGCACAGACACGCGAACTGATGCAGGACGAGCTGCTGCGCATCTGGTCCGCCGACCGGAAGACGGTCATGTTCGTCACCCATTCCATCGACGAGGCGATCGTGCTTTCGGATCGGGTCGTTGTCATGCAGTCCGACCCGGGCAGGATCGTCGAGCACATCCCCGTCCCGTTCGACCGCCCCCGCGACGCCGCCGCGATGCGCGCCGATCCTCGGTTCACCACACTGCGTGCCGAGATGTGGGCCCTGCTCCGTCAGGAACCGCTCTCGTCCGACATGACACACAGGGCGACCGGTGAGTGATCGCGGGCTTTCGCCACGACGAGTTCTGGCGTTGCGGTTCGGATTCGCGGCGTTCGTGCTGGCCTTGTGGTACTTCATCGCCCTCACCCTGGGAGGATTGTTCCTGGCTCCGCCCCATGTGATCGTCTCGCGTCTCGGCCAGTCGATCGCCAGCGGCGAGTTCATGCAGTACCTCGGCCCCACCGCATTCATTCTCGCGGTGGGTGCCGGCCTCGGCGTGGCCGTCGGTGTCCCGTTTGGACTCCTCATCGGCCGGATCCGCCCGCTCTACTGGGTCACCGAGGCGCCCATCAATATCTTCTACACCACACCGCTCGTGGCGCTGATCCCGTTCCTCCTCGTGATCGTCGGTTTCAACTACCAGTCCAAGATTGTGATCGTCTTCCTGTTCACCGTCTTGCCGGTCGTCATCAACACGGCCTCGGGCGTGCGGACGGTCGATCACGATCTCGTGGAACTCAGCCGCTCCTTCTGCGCGAAGGAGTGGACGGTCTGGCGGGATGTGATCGTGCCAGGATCGCTGCCCGCCATCATGACCGGCCTGCGCATCGGCCTCATCCATGCGCTGGTGGGTGCCGTGCTCGCCGACTTCTATGCGGGGGCCAGCGGCTTCGGCTACCTCATCATTCTGTACTCGAACCGCTTCGACATCACCGGGGCCCTCGGCCCGGTGTTCGTCCTTGCGGCAGCGGGCGCAGCCGTCGCAGCGCTGCTCAAGACGGCACAACGCCGGCTCTCGCCGTGGCAGGGAGAACAATGACGCGGGTCACCGATCGCATCAGGACCCCCAGCAGGGTCAGCCGCCCTGGAGGCAGGCGGGGCCGGGCGAACCAGCAGCAGCTTCTCTGGTGGTCGGGCCTGCTGATCGTCCCGGTCATCTGGCAGCTGTATTCGATGGTCGCCGACAGCACGCTGATCGTCGGACCCATCGAGGTGGCGGAGGCCGCCGTCGAGATGGCGGTGGATGGCGAACTGCTTCAAGCAGCCGGTCAGAGCGGTCTGGTGTTCCTCACCGGCATCGCGGCAGGCACGGCGGTCGGCCTGGCGATCGGCATCCTCGTCGGGCGGTTCCGAACCATGGACGTGATGCTCGACCCGTACATCTCCGCGCTGTTCGCCACACCGCTGGTCGCCGTTGTCCCGATCCTGATCGTCGCCTTGGGCTTCGGCTTCGGCGCCAAGGTCGTCATCGTCGCGATGTTCGCCTTCTTCCCGGTGGCGATCAACACCGCTGCCGGTGTGCGAGGAATTCCCAGGGAGTTCGACGAGTTGGCTCGCTCGTTCTGCTCCTCCGAGCTGCAGGCCTGGCGGGACATCCTGGTGCCCGGCGCACTGCCCTACATCGTGACCGGGCTGCGCCTGGCGGTAGGCCGGTCCCTCATCGCGGTGGTGGTGGCCGAGTTCTCCACGGCCGTGACCGGCCTCGGCTTCCTGATCCTGCGCTACTCACGCCGTTTCGACATGGCGGAGTCCCTGGTGCCGGTCGTGCTGCTCATGCTCACCGGCTTCGTGTTCTACACCCTGCTCAAGCGCGTCGAGGCACGCCTGGCGCCGTGGATCCTGCGTACCTCGGAGTAGCTCGTCACGCGATTCGGCCGAGTCCGCGAGGGAACGCATGCAGAGGCTCACAGCCGTCGCCCGTGATGTGCATCAGCTCGCCGGTTTGAACACCGGCGAGTCCGTCCTGAGTGGTCACATTGGGCTGGACCACGACGGTCATGCCCGGTGTGAAGGTCATCGACGGGAGCGGCTGCAGGGTCCGGCTCCTCGAGCCGAACACGGGCGGCAGGTAACCGCCGCCGAGGCCGTGCACCAGATCGTCGACCGTGGTGAACCCGGCGTCCTCGATCACGCCGGCCGCCTCGATCACCTCCGAAGGCGTCACTCCTGGTGCGAGGATGGCCTCGATGCGGCTCAGCGCCTCATCGGCGACGTCGTGCAGCTCCTGATACAGCGAGGTCGGCTCGGTCCCGACGGTGAACGTGCGAAGGAGCTGGCCTGGATAATCGACGCCGTAGCTCGTGCTGAGCTCGCAGGAGAGGACGTCGCCCGTGGCGAGCCTGCGAGCGCTCGGCCACTGCGACGGCACGCACTGTCGAGGCTGATCCATCGAGGTCATGGCGAAGTAATGGATGTAGTTGGTGCCCCCGAGGGGCAGGTAACTGGCCTCGACCAGCGCCGCCAGCTCATGTTCCGTGCTGCCCGCCGCGGCGCCGTCACGCAGCGCCGCGCACGACAGGTCGGTGAGTTCCGCCGCCCGCTGCAGCCGTGTCAGCTCCTCGGCCGACTTCGCCAGCCGTAGGCGGGTGTAAGCCGGGGTCAGGTCGAGGACCGACCCGGCCGCATCACGGAGTCTTTCGTACGCCTGGAACGGCAGCGCACCGATGACACCGACCCGCCCGCGGTGCAGAGCTCCTCGCGCGCGAAGCTCTTCGACCACGGTCTCGATCGTCTGCGGCCCCGCCCAGCGCACATCGGCGTCGGAGGCGAGTTGCCTGGCCTGGGGGACGTGGTTGAAGAAATGGACCAGCAACACGTCGACGGCGTCGATACTGTGCACCACGACCGCTTCGCGGGTGACGGGCCACCCGGTCAGCCACTGGACCGCGCTCCCGGCGCGGTTCGCACCGTAGATCACGACATGCTCGATCTCCGCGGCACGCAGTTCCGATGCGAGGGCCTCCCGGCGTCGCCCCATCTCCGCCGGGGTGAAGGATGGCGGGAGCGTCCGGCTCTCGTCGACGTTGGCCATCATGACGCCTCCCGAGGTGGTGCGGTGGAGGCGCGTGTGACGAGGGAAGGCGGCAGCAGCACCGATCGGGGTGGCCGGTCGGGTTCCTCGATCGACTCGAGCAGCATTCGGGCGGCCTCCCGCCCGATCTGGTGGTGGGGCACGGCGACCGTGGTCAACGGTGGCCGCATCTTGTCCAGGAACGGCATGTTGTTGAACCCGACCACGCTGATGTCGGCCGGGCAGCTGATTCCGCGTTCGGCGAAGACGTCGTAGCAGCCGAGGGCGATGAGGTCGTTGCCTGCCACTACGGCCGAGAACTCGGTTCCCCAGTCGAGCACCTCGCGGAGCACCCTGGCTCCCTCAGCTTCGCTCCAGTACTCGCAGGCGACGACGAGCGGGGAGCGGTCATCCAACCCGTGCTCTCGCAAGACCATCTGGAAAGCGCGCGACCGGGCGACTCCGGTGGATGTGGTCTGTGGGCCCGCGAGATGGATGATCCGGCGGTGGCCGAGCCCCGCCAGGTGCTTGACGGCCAGGCCGATCCCGGCCGTGTCATCCGGTGTGATCGACGGGACGTCGAGGCCGTCCGTCCGCCGGTTGACGAGCACCATCTTCACACCTTGCGCGTGCAGTCGCATGAGCAGTGGATGTTCGAGGGACGCGGTAGCAACGATGAGACCCTCGACGTGGCGTGAGAGCAGCGAACCGACCTGGGATTCTTCGCGGTCCGGATCGTTGTCGGTGTTCACGATGAACGCGCTGTAGCCTGCCGAGCCGAGGACATCCTCGATGCCGCGCACAATCGGCGGGAACAACGGGTTCATCAGGTCCGGGATCACGAGTCCGATCGTCCGGGACTTCGCCGTCTTGAGGCCCCGGGCGATGGGGTTCGGCTGGTACCCGAGCGACTCCGCGACTCGCAGCACCCGGCGGGCGGTCTCGGCATTCACCAGGCGTCTGGTCTGCGGGTTCAGCGCGCGGGAGGCCGTCGCGGCGTGCACGCCGGCAGCCTTCGCCACGTCTCTCAGCGTTGGTGTCTGCACAGGGAAATCCTATGGCCTTTCTCGTGAGTCATATTCAAAGGTCTAGTTATTCAAAGGGGACGGGCCGGGCGGCTGGTTACGGATGTGACACCGGCCTGCGCCATCTGGCCCTGCCCCAGGCGGCAAGCAGCCCCAGGGGGATGGTGGTCGCACCGGCCAGGACGAAGATCTCGCCGTATCGGCCCGCTTCCGCCAGGCCGGCGACCGCGATCGCGGCTACCGCGCTGCCGACGAACAACGCGCCGGCGAACAGCGAGACCACGGTGGCCCGTGCACCCGGCATTACCTCGGTCGCCCATGTCTGCAGCGAGGAGTGCATCGCGGCCCAGGCGAGTCCCAGCAGAACCGCCACGACGACCGTGACGGCCGGTGATCGCGAGAACGACAAGATGACACAGGCGGCCAGCGCCGCCGTCGCCCCCAGCGCGATCAGCCGGGACGGGTGCAGCCTCACGGAGAGTCGGCCGACCACGTGAGCGGAGGCGTATACGGCGAGTCCGTAGATCCCCGTGACGCCTCCCGCGATGGCGGCGGTCGTGCCGGTGTCTTCCACGGCCGAAGGAAGCAGCGTCAGCACGCCGAGCAGGACCGCGCCTTCGGTGAAGGCGAGCAGCAGGACGAACACCGCTGCCCGCGAGCGCACGACCTGCACGATCGGGCTCAGCACGGTGCGGTGCTGCCGGACCCGTGGTGGCTCGACGAGATGACGAAGGACGAACGTAAGGGCGAGGGAAGCCAGCCCGGTCATCACGAACGCGGCCCGCCAGTGGATGAACTGCGCCACCAGGCCCGCGCCGAGTGAGGCGAGAGCGGTGCCGACGGCGACTCCCACCAGGAGCCGCGTGATCTCCCGCTGTCGTCGTTGCGCGGGGACGGTGTCCCCGAGATAGATCAGGCCTGCCGGATACGCGGCGCCGAAGCACCCACCCGCGAGTCCGCGCGCGAGTCCGAGCGCGAGGGGTGTCCACGCGAACGCCGCGGCGGTGGTCGAGATCGCGGCCAGCAGCAAGCTCAGCCGCATGGTCCGAACCAGCCCCAGCGAGTCCGAGATCATCCCCCAGACCGGCTGCATGAGCCCGTAGGCCAGGAAGTACGCGCCCGCGGCCTGCACGATCTCGGACAGCGGCACTCCGAGATCGTGCGCTATGGCGAGGAGCATCGGAGGCATGGCGAAACGGTCGAGCGTGCTCACGAATGCGGTGAGCTGGAGCAGCCGGATCGAAGGGAAGCGACCGCCGGAGGTGCCGGCAGGCATCACTGCTCGTTCGAGCGCGGCGCGATGAGCCCTGAGGAAGGATCGAGCGCGTCGGCGAGCACGTCGACGCCGTCCACCAGGCTCGGCAGGTGGCGACGCCGAAGCTCGACGATGGTCGTCAACGCCGCAAGGTCGACCTCGTCGTGCACGATCACGCCCTCGTCGGGGCTTTTGAGCCGGTCGACGTACCGTGACGCGAGATCCTCGGGAAGGTCCAGTACGGATGCGGCCTCGTCGGTGGCCGCATCGTCCACACGCCCGGCGCGCATGTCTTCGGCGGTGCGCCGCAGTGCCCGCGCCAACGCCTGAGCATGCGCGAGGTGGGTGGTTCCGGCGATGCTGAGCACGGTGCCGAGGTACGGCGAGCACACGTCGGCGACCCGGGCGAGGGGGACGCAACCAGCCTGCTCGGCCAGCAACTCGTTCCCCGCGTTGAGCATGGTGGCGTCGCATCCGCCGGCCAGCAGCGCCTTCAGGCGTTGCGGAGTCGACCCCAGCGCGACGAGCTGGTAGTCGTCCCTGCCGATGCCGCATGATTCCCCCAGCGAGTACAGCGCCAGCGCGAACCCGGACGTTGGCACGTCGACGCCGACGACGGCGCCGCGAAGCTGTTCGGCGCTGCTGAGGCCGGGACGCCCGTAAAGTGCCAGACCCATGCCTCGGTCGACGGCGCTGACGATGCTGACGTCCGCGGTCGCGCCGAGCGGGTTCGTGGGGCTGAACCGGTAGGCGAGAACGTTGTCGGGGCTGGTGAAGGCGACGTCCAGCTCGCCGGCGAGCAGGGAGCGAAACTGTGCAGGTGAGGAGGGCACGAGAACTTCGCCCACCTCGAGGCCGTGCTCGTCGAGCCTGCCGGTGCGCCGCGCAACCGAGAGCAGCACAGAGGGAGTGAATCCTCCGACGAGGAGTTTCGTGCTCAAGGGGGCTCCTGGGTGACGCGGACATAGCGGTGCGGGCACCATCCTAGCTGCAGTCGATTGCAGAAGGCGATCTGATGGGACGGCCGGCTCCTCGATGGGTACTTGACAGCAGGGACGGGGATAGCGGAGGCTGCATTCGTTTGCAGTCGTTGCGCAAGGGCCCAAGGCGAGCAGGAGGAGGGGCGACTCGGATGGACGACAGGGTGGTTTCGGCGATCGCTCACTGGGGACCTCGGTTCACCGCCAACGGTGTCACCATTTCCGACTTCGAGCGGGTCACCGGACGGGTTCAGCGCTGGGAGGACTGGTGTGCGGTTTGGTCGGAGACGGCCGCGCGGCACGAGGCGCTGGGCCGCTCCGCGCTCGACGAGGGCAGGTTCCTTTCCGCGGGGCAGCACCTGGCACGGGCGGCCGTCTACTTCCACTTCGGAAAGTTCGTCTTCGTCGACGACCTCGACCAGATGCGCGAGGCGCACCGGCGCGCGGTCACCTGCCTTGGCGACGCGCTGCCGCACTTGCCCTTTCCTGGCAGGCGTGTCGAGATCCCCTTCGAGGGAGCGAAGCTGGTGGGGATTCTTCGCTGTCCGGCAGGTGCTGAGCCGCATCCGACGGTGGTCATGCTCCCAGGTCTGGACTCGACCAAGGAGGAGTTGCGCGCCACCGAGGACACGTTCCTCGAGCGTGGTCTCGCGACCTTCAGTGTCGACGGTCCTGGCCAGGGTGAGGCGGAGTATGACCTGCCGATCCGTGGCGACTGGTCGGCCGCGGCCGAGACGATCTTCGAGGCACTCGGTGCGACGCCGGAGGTGGACGACGGCCGGGTCGGCGTGTGGGGTGTAAGCCTGGGCGGGTACTACGCGCCTCGGGTCGCTTCCGCCTTGGGGGGCCGGATCAAGGCATGTGTGGCGCTGGCCGGGCCTTACGACTTCGGCGACTGCTGGGACCAGCTTCCCCAGCTCACCCGGAGGACCTTCGAGGTCAGATCACGGTCCGCGAGCGACTCGGAGGCCCGTCGGATCGCCGGCACTTTGACGCTCGAGGAGCACGCTGCCGATATCACGGCGCCGCTGCTGATCGTGTTCGGCAGGCAGGACCGCTTGATCCCCTGGCAGCACGCCGAACGACTCCGGCGCACGGCAGGCGGGGAGGTGGAGATGCTGATGCTCGAGGACGGCAACCACGGTTGCGCGAACGTCACCCCTTGGCACCGTCCCTATACCGCGGACTGGCTCGCGGCGGCACTGTAGCGCCGCCGCGAACGGTCTCCGAGACGGCTTGACCGTGGCAAGACTGTCATCTACGTTCGTCTACAAACGATTGCAAAGGTGGATAGATGAGCGACACGGACTCCGGCGCCCGCGGCCTGTCGGTCGGCTGGATCGGTACCGGGCGGATGGGGGCGGCGATGGCCGCCCGTCTCGCCAGGGCGGACGTGCGGCTGACCGCCTGGAACCGCACGAGGGCCAAGGCGGAACCCCTGGCAGAGCACGGCTGCGCGATCGCCGACGCGATCTCGGAGCTCCGGGGGCTCGACGTGGTGTTCACGATGGTTTCCACCCCAGCCGATCTCGAGCAGGTGCTGCTGGGTGAGGGCGGTCTGCTCACCGATGCCGGCCATGTCCCGGACGTGGTGGTCGACTGCTCGACCGTGTCCACCGAATCATCCGAGACGGTGCGGGAGGCCTGCGCCGAGCGTGGGGTCGCGTTCCTGGCCGCGCCCGTCAGTGGCAACGGCAAGGTCGTGCGGGCGGGTGAGCTCAGCCTCGTGGTGTCGGGGCCCGAGGAGACCTATCAGCGCGTTGCTCCGCTCCTGCGACACATCGGCAAGTCGGTCACCTACGTGGGAGACGGTGACGTGGCCCGGCTGGTGAAGATCTGCCACAACCTCCTCCTTGGTGTCGTGACCCAGTCGATGGCCGAGATCACGGTCCTGGCGCAAAAGGGCGGGGTCTCCCGAGCCGCGTTCCTCGACTTCCTGAACAACAGCGTGATGGGATCGGTCTTCACGCGCTACAAGTCGCCCGCGTTCGTAAACCTGGACTACACCCCCACTTTCACCCCGACCCTGCTCCAGAAGGATTTCGACCTCGGTCTCGCCGCGGCTCGTCAGCTCGACGTGCCCATGCCGGTGGCCGCCGCCACGGCGCAGCTGGTGCAGGCCAGCGTGAGCAGCGGGCGGGTGGACGAGGACTTCGCGATCCTGCTGGATCTGCAGGCGGCGAACTCCGCTCTTGAGCTCAAGCCCGAGAACACGGCCGTCGACGACGGTCTCGGTGCCGCCGACGAGGTGAGCTGAGTATGGCGAGTGCTTCCCCACTGCCCGCACCTGGACACATGGGCGTCGACTACGAGCAGCGGGTCGACTTCGACCGGCTCCGTGAGTACCGGTTGGCGCGGGCGAAGGCGTCGTTGGCGGGCAGTGAGTGTGGCGCTTTCCTGCTCTTCGACTTCTACAATATTCGCTACACCACGCAGACATGGATCGGTGGGGCGCTCGGCGACAAGATGACCCGGTATGCCCTGCTGACGCGCGACGGTGAGCCCATGCTGTGGGACTTCGGGTCGGCCGCGCGGCACCATCGGTTGCACTCGCCGTGGCTGCGCCCCGAGGACTGCCACGCCGGGATGCTGGGGTTGCGCGGCGCGATCGCCCCGACCGCGGGCCTGATGGAGTCCGCGGTGCGCCAGATCAAGGGACTGCTCACCGACGCCGGCGTGGCGGATGCGCCCGTGGGCGTGGACATCGTGGAACCGCCGTTCCTCTTCGAGATGCAGCGACAGGGCCTGCGGGTGGTCGACGCCCAGCAGCTCATGCTGGACGCACGGCAGATCAAGTCCCGGGACGAGATCATGCTGCTGACCCAGGCCGCCGCGATGGTCGACGGCGTTTATCAGGACATCGTCGAGGCGCTGAAGCCGGGCATCCGCGAAAACGAGATCGTGGCGCTGGCGAACAAGCGCCTGTACGAGATGGGTTCGGACCAGGTCGAGGCCGTGAACGCGGTGTCGGGGGAGCGCTGCAACCCGCACCCGCACAATTTCTCCGACCGGTTGATCCGGCCCGGTGATCAGGCGTTCTTCGACATCATCCACTCGTTCAACGGCTATCGCACCTGCTACTACCGGACGTTCGGCGTCGGCAGTTCCACGCCGAGCCAGCGCGACGCCTACACGAAGGCACGCGAGTGGATGGACGCCTCGATCAACCTGATCAAACCCGGCGTCGGCACCGACGAAGTAGCGGCGGTCTGGCCCAAGGCCGAGGAGTTCGGCTTCGAGAACGAGATGGCGGCGTTCGGTCTGCAGTTCGGGCACGGGCTTGGTCTCGGCCTGCACGAGCGGCCCATCATCTCGAGGCTGAACAGCATGGCCGAACCGATCGAGCTGCAGGCCGGGATGGTCTTCGCGCTGGAGACCTACTGCCCGGCCGACGACGGTTTCTCCGCGGCGCGGATCGAGGAAGAAGTGCTCGTCACCCCGGACGGCCCGCGCATCCTCACGTTGTTCCCGGCTCAGGACCTGGTCGTCGCCAACGCCTACTGAGCGGGTTATTCAGCGCGCGGCCCAGTAGTCCTCGCGTGCCTTGGTCGCCGCGAGTTCCTCCGGCGTCCGGAACCCGGGTGCGAGGGAGGTGTCGGTCCCCGCCAGATACTGGTGGTGGTCGATCCCGAGCAGGCGGATCCAGCTCTGCTGGCCGAACGTCAGGGCGATGAAGCAGCCGAGTTCGACGAGCTCCGCCTCCGAGAAGTGGCCGTGCAGCCGCTGCCAGAAGGCGTCATCGGTGTCCAGCCGCCAGGCGATCGCCTCCGCGTAGGCGAGGGCGGCCTTCTGCCGGTCGTCGTACGACGATGACGACTCGAAGTTGAGCAGTTCGTCGTACTGCTGCTCGTACAGTCCCGCTGTCGCGGCCTTGACGGACCGCTGATTGCCGCAGAACTCGCACTTGACCGTGCGTGAGATGTACACCCGGCACAGTTCCTTGATCGCGTGCTCGCACACGCCGTTGTGAAACACGTTCTTCCAGGAATCGGCGAATGCCCAGAACGCGTTCGGGGCATGGGCCCGGACGGCGGAGCTCTCGGGACGTGGCGTCCCTTCCGTTGCGCAGCGGTGCATTTCCTCCTGCATGCGCTCGTCCATCCGCTCCAGTGGCACGTAGCTGATTCGCTGTGTGGACATGTGCGTTCCTCGCTAAGGGTTCTCCGACTCGATGGCCGCGACCACCGCGCTTCTGGTGAGGGGCATATCGCGGACACGGACGCCGATCGCGTGTGTCACCGCGTTGGCGATGGCGGCGGCGGTGGGGCCTTGGGCGGCCTCTCCCGCCCCTACGGAGGGCAGGTCCGGCCTGCCCACGAGCTCGACGTGGATGTCCGGGACTTCGCTGAAGCGGAGGATCGGGTAGCTCTCCCAGTCGCCGCTGGTGATCCTGGTGTTGTCGAACCGGACCCGTTCCTTGAGCGTCCAGCTCGTTGCCTGCGTTGCGCCTCCTTCGATCTGGTTGCGCACCCCGCATGGGTTGACCACGCGGCCGACGTCGACCGCGATGGTCAGCTTCCGCACCTGAATGTCGTGCTCTGCCTCGATTTCGGCGACCACCGCGCAGTAGGCGCCCTTGCTCTTGTAGCGGGCGAAGCCGATTCCATGCCCTACGTCGTGGTGGGCGTCCCCACCCCATCCGGCGGCGGTTGCCGCCGTCTCCAATACCTCCCGGGCGCGGTCGTCACGTAGGTGCGCCAGCCGGTATTCCAGCGGGTCGCGACCTGCTGCGGCGGCCAGCTCGTCCATAAAGGACTCGATGGCGAAAACGTTCAGGAAGGAGCCGAGTGATCGAAGTGCCGATGATCGGATGGGGGAGCTGAGTTGGCGGTGTCCGGTGATCCGGCGATGGCCGACGTCGTAGATCGGTACGGCGTTGCGGGTCGTGCCACCGCCGGCAGGTAGCGGGGGGTCGGTCGCCGGGGGGTAGCGCGAGGCTCGCTCCAGGTGAGCCCCGGCGAGCAGGCCGGGGACGCCAGAATAGCCGGGCCGGGCGGTGTGCCCCTGGCTCCAAACGTCGTACGTCCACGACAGGATCCGTCCGGCGTCGTCGACGGTGGCATCGGCGTCGGCCACCATCGCCGAGCCCAGCGGAGACCAGGTCAGCTCGTCCCATCGGCTCCACTGGACCTGCACCGGGTGAGTGGGCGCCGCACGCGCCAGCAGTACCGCGTCGAAGGCGGCGTCGTCGGCTGCGTTGTGGCCGTAGCAGCCGGCATTTTCGACATGCTCGACGGAGACCTTCGTGACATCGAGGTCCAAGGCTTGCGCGATCGCGTCCCGCAGTCGGTGGATGCCCTGGCTGTGGCTCCATACCGAGAGCCTGCCGTCGCTCTCCCACCGGGCGGCACCGCAACTGGGGGCGATCGAGGCGTGCGCCAGGAAGGGTCTGCTGTACTGCGCGCGCAGCCGCTTGCCCTCGGGCGCTCCGGCGCCGCCGTCGACGACGGCGCTTTCCTCAATTACCGGGATCGTCTCGTGCGGCCCCCGCTTGAGGAAGGTGACCAGGTCGTTCTCGCTTGGGAGCAGGCCTGGGGACTCGTCCCAGGAACAGGCCGCCCGCAGCTTCTTTGCGGCGCGCTCGACCTCCGCCTCGTCGCCTCCGAGCACTCCGAGGAAGGAACCGTCTCGAACCAGCCGCACCTCACCCTGGCCGATGACGGAGTCGTCCACGTCCCGCAGGCGCGAACCGGGGGACGGCGGACGCACCACACGTCCGAACAGCTGGCCAGGCAGCCGCATGTCGGAGATGAACCGGGGGCGCCCCGCGATCTTGTCCGGAAGGTCAAGGCGTGCCGCGCTGGTACCGACAACGCGCATGTCGTCGCCGGATTTCGTCGCGACGTCTGCGCTCACATCGACGTCGAGGCTGACGGTGCCCGCCAACTCGGCGTAGGTCGTATACCGGGTTCCGTCCGAGGTCTTGATGTAGGAGTTGTCGGTCGTGAGCCCGGCGACGTCAACTTGCCAGCGGCGTGCGGCCTCGTGCAGGAACAGTGCACGCACGTTGGCGCAGACCAGCCGCAGTGCGGAACCGGACTCGGCGACGGACATGCTGCCCGCGGTGAGGCCCTCGTCGGGCCCCTTGTCGGTGTGTGCGGGCAGCATCCGAATGTGCTCCAGGCCGACGTCGAGCTCCTCCGCGGCCAGCTGGCCCAGCGCGGTGAGGATGCCCTGGCCGAGGTCGACCTTTCCCACGCGTACGGCCACGATCCCGTCGTCGGCGACGGTCACCCAGTTCGACAGGACGGGGTTGGCGACGAGGCTCTTGGGGACCGCCGCCGGGCCGGGGTGACCAGCTACGAGGGTCATCAGGACGTCCTCCCCGCCTTGACGACCGCTCGGACGATGCGCCGCTGCACCCCACAGCGGCAGAGGTTCCCCTCCAGTGCCTGGGCCACGGTGATCTCGTCGGGGTGTGGGCTGGACTCCAGGAGTGCCGCCGCCCGGACGGCGATTCCGGAGATGCAGAATCCGCACTGGGCGGCCTGCTCGTCGAGCAGGGCCTGCTGCACCGGGTGCAATCGGTCCCCGTCGGCGAGACCTTCGACGGTCACCACCGAGGTGCCGTCGGCCGACCACATGGGGGTGGTGCAGGAAGGTACGACGGTGCCGTCGACGCGGACGATGCAGGCGCCGCACTGGCCGAGGCCGCATCCGAACCTCGACCCCGGCAGGCTCAGTTCGTTGCGCAGCACGCTGAGCAAGGAGGTGTCGGGGTGAGTCGTCACCCGCGCGGCTTGTCCGTTGACCGTCAAGGTGAACGCCTGAGTCATCGCTGCCTCCCCTCGAACACCTCCGGGTGCCTGTCGAGCTCGATGCGGGTGCGGCGGATGTGTCCGCTCAGGTAGCGCTCTGCATCGACCGGGTCGAGGCGTTCGATCGCGTCCAGCACAAGCCGGTGTTCCGCGTTGATCACCCACATCCGGCCGGGTCCGCCGAGCGATACGAAGGCACGCCGATAGTGCTGGGTGGAGTTCCACAGCCGTCTCACCATGGAGGTCAGTGGGTCGATGTGGCAGCCGCTGTAGGTGAGCAGGTGGAACTCGCGGTCCAGGGCCAGGAAGGAGTTCACGTCGGTATTCGCTTCGATTCGGCTCTGCACCTGGTCGAGGCGTCGCAGGTCCTGCTCGCTCAGGTGGGCAAGGCTCTCGGTGAGTGCGAGGGGCTCCAGGCGCTCCCGCATCTGGTAGATGACGTCGACCTCGTGCATGGTCAGCTTGGGGACGCGGGCACCTTTGTTCGGCTCGTGCTCGGTCAGCCCTTCGGCTTCGAGGATCCGCAGGGCTTCCCGCACGGGTAGCCGGCTGGTCCCGAACCGCTCGGCGATGTCCTCCTGCCGGATCCGGTCGCCCGGCCCGATCTCTCCGCCCAAGATCGCCTCACGCAGGTAGTCCGCGACCCGTGCGCTCGCGGCACCTACGGCTCCCAGCTCGAGGGGAAGGGAGTGCGGCGACGCGCTCATGCTGAACTGGCCTCGCCGGCCGCCATGCGGTCGAATGCCTTGCCATGGGGATAGGACACCAGCTCGAACTGCATGCCCCACGGAGCGAGGAAGTAGATCCAGCGGTTTCCCTCGCCTGGGCCCTTGCTGGCGGTCGGCTCACCGAGCACCGTGACTCCCTTGCTCTTCAGGTAGTCCACGGCCGAGTCCAGGTCATCCACGTACAAGGCGAGGTGGTGCCCGCCGTGGTCGCTGTTCTTCGGGAGCATGTCGGCCTGGTTGGGCGCGGTGTACTGGAAGACCTCGAAGACCGCCTGCGTTCCGCAGCGGAAGAAGCGCAGTTCCTCCATCACGGCGCGGGGGTGCACATTCAGGTGCTCGGTCATCCAGTCGTCATCGCTGGCGAAGGGCCCCATCGAGTACAGGTACTCGCAGCCCAGCACGTCCTCGAGGAAGCGGTGTGCTTCCTCGAGATCCGGCACTGTGAAGCCGATGTGATCCAGCCGTCGCAAACCAGGTATCGCCATCCGGAACTCTCCCTGCTTGGCCGTTCTGGATCCAAAAACTAAAGCACGAGCCAGGTCGGCGTGTCAAACACCGGCGAAAGGGGTAGAAATTGGATCCAGTCGTGTGTCAGGCTGAGACTAGCCGAGGCATGGAGATGACATGACGGAGCACAATCGACTGGCAGCTTCGTCCCCGTGGGTTGAGCTCGTGGCTACCACCGAGGACTGGCATGAGGCCGCTGGAGAACTGCTCCAGACGATGCTGAGCCAGCTCGTCCTGATTCGCGCGTTCGAGGAGTACGTGCTCGAGCTCGCCGCGGCGGGCCTGATCCACGGGCCGGCGCACTCGAGCATCGGTCAGGAGGGCGGGGCCGTCGGTTCGGTTCTTGCGTTGACCAGCGAGGATGCCGTCAACGGCTCGCACCGCGGTCATCACCAGTTCCTCGCCAAGGCGTTAACCCACGTCGCGCCCAAGGGGCTGAGCCCGGCCGAGGACCTCTCCGATGACGTTCGGACGGTGCTGCTGCGAACGCTCGCCGAGATCTGCGGGCTCGATCGCGGCTACGGCCACGGTCGCGGAGGCTCCATGCACCTGCGGTGGCGGGAAGCGGGCGCGATGGGCACCAACGCGATCGTGGGCGGGGGTGTCCCGCAGGCCGCCGGGTTCGCGTGGGCGAGGCGCCAGGCGGGATCCGATGCGGTTTCCGTGACCTATTTCGGCGACGGCGCCGTCAACATCGGGTCGACGCTGGAAACCTTCAACCTGGCGTCGGCATGGCAGCTTCCGGTGTGCTTCTTCATCGAGAACAACCAGTACGCCGTCTCCACGAGCGTGCACGAGGCGACAGGTGAGCCACGCCTGTCGGCACGGGGACTCGGTTTCAACATCGCGAGCTGGCGGGTGGACGGGATGGATCCCCTCGCGGTGTACCTGGCCATGCAGGAAGCCGTCGCGCACATGCGGGCGGGCAAGGGGCCGACGATGATCGAGGCCGATACCTACCGCTACTTCCATCAGAACGGCGGCTTCCCGGGCAGCGCCTTCGGTTACCGCTCCAAGGAGGAAGAGCAGGAGTGGCGGCGGCGTGACCCGATCACCCAGCTGTCGGGACGCCTGGTGAGCCGAGGCATCATGACGCGGTCGGAGATCGACGCCACCGTCGAGCAGGCCAAAAAGGTGATGGCCGAGACGGGCGACGGGCTGCTGGAACCACTTCCGGGCGGCAAGCCGGGACAGCGCAGGATCAGACCCGCGGAGTGGCCCGACCCGGCGTTCACCAACGTCGGCGTACGAGGCGACCTGCGGGAGTTCGACGGCGCCCGGTTCGCCGACCGTGACACCTTCACCGGCCGGATCGGTAAGCAGAAGTTCATCGACGCGGTCGCCGGCGTGATGGGGCGCCGCATGGAGACCGATGAATCCGTCGTGGTCATGGGCGAGGACGTGCACCGGCTCAATGGCGGCACGAACGGTGCCACCCGCGGGTTGAAGGCGCGGTTCCCTGACCGGGTCCTCGGCACGCCGATCAGCGAGAACGCCTTCGCCGGGCTGGGTGGCGGGATCGCACTCGACGGCCGGTACAAGCCCGTCGTCGAGTTCATGTACGCCGACTTCATGTGGGTCGCCGCGGACCAGCTGTTCAACCAGATCGGCAAGGTAAGGCACATGTTCGGCGGCGATGGCGACGTGCCGCTCGTGCTGCGCAGCAAGGTGGCCATGGGCACCGGCTACGGGTCCCAGCATTCGATGGACCCGGCAGGCATCTTCGCCACCGCTCCCGGATGGCGGATCGTCGCGCCGACCACCCCGTTCGACTATGTCGGCCTGATGAACAGCGCGCTTCGGTGCAAGGACCCGGTTGTGGTGCTCGAGCACGTGGACCTCTACACATCGACGGGCGACGGGCCGGTAGACGACCTCGACTACTGCCTGCCCGTCGGAAAGGCGGCGGTACGCCGTACCGGTTCGGATGTCACGGTCATCTCCTACCTGGCGATGGTCAACCACGTACTCGAAGCCGTTGACTCGACGGGAGACGTTGACGCCGAGGTGATCGATCTTCGATGGCTGGATCGGGCCGGCGTCGACTGGGAGACGATCGAGCAGAGCGTCCAGAAGACCAACAAGGTGTTGATCGCCGAGCATGGCGCGGTCGGCACGTCGTACGGCGGATGGCTCGCCGACGAGATCCACCGGCGGTTCTTCGACTGGCTCGACCACCCGGTCGAAAGGGTGACCGGGGGCGAGGCGTCGCCGAGTATCAGCAAGGTCCTCGAGCGCGCGGCGATCGCCGGCAGCGATGAGGTCGTTGCCAAGCTGGCCGAGATGGCGAGGTTGTAGCGATGGCCAGGTTGCTCCGCATGCCCGAAGTGGCGGCCAATGCGCACGACGCGGTGCTCCAAGCATGGACGGTACCCGAGAACACGACCTTCTCCGCCGAGGACGCCGTGGCCGCGGTCGAGACGGACAAGGCG
>WHSS01000084.1 GCA_009379975.1 Actinophytocola sp. | reverse complement strand
TGGCTGCTGGTCGCCATCGCACTCCTGATCGCGGCGGCGGTAGGCATCCTGTTCACCGAGTTGGTACTGCTTTGAGCCAACCGCGCTGAAAGACGCTTTCAGTCCGTTCAACGGACTGAAAGCGTCTTTCACTCCACCCAGTGGACTGAAGGCGTCTTTCAGCGCGCGTGTTACGCCCGTGGCGCCGGGCCGTAGCCGGGCGAGTCCAGCGGCAGGCACGTCTTGCAGAAGTCCATGCCGAACGGGGTGAGATGGACGCTGCGGTGCACCGTGCTCGGTGAGCGGCCCGCCCGCTTCATGGCTTCCACCACCACCGGCTGCACCTCGACCACCTGATACCGCGACGGCTCGACCTTCTCCTTCGAGAACCAGAGCAGCCCGAGCCGGAACAGGTTGTTGAGGTAGGCGCTGGTCCGATCGACGTAACGGCAGCCCGCTTCCTCCCCGATCATGGACAGCCGTTCCGCGACCAGTTCCGAGCCGACGCCGAACGGGCGGGTGGTGCGCACGTCGACGGTGGGCTGCGCCCCGTTGAGCGCGAGCAGCTTGAGGATCCGGGCCTCGTCGGGCGCGATCTCCTCCAGGATCCGCTCGTAGGCGGGGTGCATGTCGTCGGTATGGCGGATGTCGGCCGAGCGCTGCAACAACGCCGCACCCCTGGCCCGCAGCTCCTGCTCGGAACAGCTCTTGTGGTGGCCGTGCAGGTGGGCGTCGACATGCGCGTCGTCATCGAGCCCGAGCGAACGCTGCGCGACGGCCCGCAACTCGGTGGCGGTCTCATCCATGATCTGGGTCGGCGACGCACCGTTGAGCGCCGACTTCACGATCTTGGTGCTGGTGTTCACGGTCGTCTCGACCACGACCGTCGTCGCGCGCCACCAGCCGGCCGCCGCCACCTTCGCGAGGCCGGACACTCCGTCGATGAGACCCACTTCGTCCCTTCCAGTAGCGGGAACCGGCGGCTTCACCCTGTCGTCGGAGCCGGCACCGTGTTCAACCATTGTTCACACCCCAAAGATAGCCAGGTGGAGGAACCCCGCACCCGCGCCGAGGACGGCACCGTGCACGAACAGCAGCCACTCGTCCTGCTTGATCGCCGTACGGAGCAGCTCGTTGAAATCGTCGAGGCTCATCTTGCGCATCTGCGATGCCACGAACCGGAAGATCTTGTTGGCCTGCTGGACGTTGAAGTCCTCGTCCCCGAACGCCCGTGGCGCGAAGCGGGTGGATTCGGTGGCGACCGAGGTGCGGATCCGGTTGTAGGACTTCGAGCCGACCATCATCCGCACCGCGGGCCGTGCCGGGCCGACCGCCTTGTCGATCGCGGGCCGCAGCAGGCTCTCGAGCATCTGATGGGTCCGGTCGGAACGCGGCCCGTGCAGCAGTTCGTGACCGATGTTCTGCAGCGTGATCACGTTATCGGAGATGATCTTCGCGTAGACATCGGCGATCTCCACCTTGCGTTTGATGAACAGGCCTTGCTGCCAAGGCACCCACTTCTTGCGCCGCACCGGCTCGAAAATCATCATGATGCCGATGTAGTTGACCGTGTAGCCGATGACGATCCCACCCAGCGGCAGCACCCACCATTGCGGCACCAGCTCGACGATCCACACCAGCAGGAAACCCATCGGGTAACCGAAGTAGAAACCGAAGTTCTGCATGAAGGTGAGCTCCTTGCGGCCCACCTTCCGGAACATGTCGTTGAGCAGTTCGGGATGCTGCTCGAGATGTCGCATCACCATCAGCTTCGCGTCGAGCAGCTGATCGATGTTGTCGCCGATCTCGTCGGTCAGCTGCCGCACGATCTTGGGCAGCTGCTGCGCCACCCTGGCATGCGCGGCGTCCTTGACCTGCTGCGGCAGGTCCCGCCACAGCTGCGGCTCCTCGCGGGCCATGATCCGGTCGATCACTTCGCGGATCTCGAGCTGGGCGATCGTGGTGAGCTGCTCGGCGATCTTGTCCGGCTCCAGCTCCTGGTAGAAGTCGGAGATACTGCCGAGCTTCGCGAGCCCTTTGTCGACCGCGATACTGGCCATTTTGGCCGCGCGCGACGGCACGATCCCCTGCCAGCCGAACCGGCCGCCATTGGTAATCGCGGGAATGACCTGCACCCGGCGCGGCAAGAAGGGGAACAGGATCTTCAGCCCGGGAATTCTGATGCCGTGGAACTTCAGCGGCTGAAACAGCATCAGCACGCCGGTCCAGTTCGTGATGTAACCGATGACACCGGTGAAGAGCGGAATGGTGATCAGGTGCAAGAGCAGGTCTTGATCCATCTGCGTGCGGCCTCCCTTGCAACCTCAAACGGGCATGGCCTCGCATCACGGCCACCGTGCCCTATTCATAAGTCGGGCTATTCACACATGCGGTTGTCTCGCCGACCGACGTGACCTCCATCGATCACTCGGGCGGACCGTCGGCCCACCCTCGCTGGATCGACTTGTGAATAACCCTCCGGGTCGTGCAGACAATCATGCGCGACACCCCCGACTTCCGCCAGGGACGCGGCGTGCAGCCCGCCTCACACCAGGCGGCGATCCGATGCCCAGCGGGAGAGCTCGTAGCGGTTGGAGAGCTGGGTCTTGCGCAGCACGCTCGATACGTGCGTCTCGACCGTCTTGATGGAGATGAACAGCTCGGAGGCGATCTCCTTGTATGCGTAACCGCGCGCGAGCAGCCGCAGCACGTCGGCGCCACCCCCGAGCGGCGCAACAAGCCGAAGATCGGGCTGTTCACCGTCGGGTTCGCGTTGATCACCGCGGGCGTGGGCGTCGCGCTGAACCTGGCAGGCGAACCGTGGTTCACGCCGGCGCACATCGTCGGCCTCACGCTGGCGGTACTCGGCATCGGCATGGTCGTCGGGGCCTTCGCGGGCGGTGGGCGCGGCCTGATCCTGCTCGCGGTGCCGCTGTCCGTCGCGGGGATGGTGCTGACCGCGATACCGTTCGGCAATTTCCCCACCGGCGGCTGGGGCGAGCTCAACGAGACGCCGCGAACGGTAGCCGAGGTCCAGGACACCTATGAACGGACCGGTGGGTCCGTCGTGGTAGACCTGACGGCGATACCCGCGAGTTCGACACCGATCGAAACCAAGCTGCTCGCCGGTATGGGCGAAGCGAAGGTCATCGTGCCGCGGGATGCCGACGTGACCTTCACGTGCGCGACCGATATGGGCGAGGTGAACTGCCTCGGCCAGAAGCGCGAAGGCATGAGCGAGGCAGTCAACGACACCGACGGCGGCGACAACGGGTTCAACGAGGACGATCAGCAGATCACGCTGGACCTATACAGCAGGATGGGAGCCGTGGAGGTGCAGCGTGGCTAGCCGGACGCGTCCCCGGCGCGGGGTGGATTTCTTCACGCTGCTCGCCGGCATCGGCACCATCCTGGTGGCCGCGTTCGTGCTCGGTGACGGCCCGGACTGGTTACCGGGCATCGACCTGCGCTGGGTGCTCGCGGGGACCGCGGCGGTGGTGGGTGTCGCGCTGCTCGGCTCATCGTTCCGGGGTGGCCGCAACGACCACGACTGAGCGCCCGGCTGGGCTACTCCCACTCGATGGTGCCCGGCGGCTTGGACGTCACGTCCAGCACCACCCGGTTGACCTGGCTGACCTCGTTGGTGATCCGGGTGGAGATCCGCTCCAGCACGTCGTAGGGCAGCCGGGTCCAGTCCGCGGTCATGGCGTCTTCGCTGGACACCGGCCGTAGCACCACCGGGTGCCCATAGGTCCGGCCGTCGCCCTGCACGCCGACACTGCGCACGTCGGCGAGCAGCACCACCGGGCACTGCCAGATGTCGCGGTCGAGGCCCGCCGTGCTGAGCTCCTCGCGAGCGATGGCGTCGGCCGCGCGCAGGGTCTCGAGCCGCTCGGCGTTCACCTCGCCGATGATGCGGATCCCCAGGCCCGGCCCGGGGAACGGCTGCCGCTGCACGATCGTCTCCGGCAGGCCAAGCTCGAGGCCGACGCGCCGCACCTCGTCCTTGAACAGCAGGCGCAGCGGCTCGACCAGCTCGAACTGCAGGTCTTCGGGCAGCCCGCCGACATTGTGATGGCTCTTGATGTTCGCCGCACCCTCGCCACCGCCGGACTCCACCACATCCGGATACAGCGTGCCCTGTACCAGGAAGCGGTAGTCACCTTCGGACTTGAGATCGCGCTCCGCCTGTTCGAATACCCGGATGAACTCGCGGCCGATGATCTTGCGCTTCTCCTCGGGGTCGGTCACCCCGATCAGCGCGCCGAGGAACCGCTCGCGGGCGTCCACGGTCACCAGGTTCACCCCGGTCGCCGCGACGAAGTCCCTTTCCACCTGCGTGCGCTCTCCCGCCCGCAGCAGGCCGTGATCGACGAACACGCAGGTCAGCCGGTCTCCGATGGCGCGCTGCACCAGCGCGGCGGCGACGGCGGAGTCCACCCCGCCGGAGAGGCCGCAGATCGCGCGCCCGTCGCCGACCTGCTCGGCGATCTTGGCCACCTGCTCGTCCACGATGGACCTGGTCGTCCACTGCGGCCGAATGCCCGCCACGTCCCGCAGGAAGCGCCGGAGCACCTCCTGGCCGTGCGGCGAGTGCACGACCTCGGGGTGGTACTGGACGCCGGCGAAGCGCCGTTCGGTGTCTTCGAACGCCGCGACGGTGGCGCGCGGGCTGGACGCGGTGACCGTGAACCCGGCGGGCGCCTTGTTCACCTCGTCGCCGTGGCTCATCCAGACCGGGTGATGCGCGGGCAGGTCGGCATGCAGCACGCCAGGGGTGCTGATCTCGAGCTCGGTGCGGCCGTACTCGCGGTTGCCGGTGTGCTCGACGTTCCCGCCGAGCGCCCGCGCCATCGCCATGAACCCGTAGCAGATGCCGAACACCGGCACCCCGGCGTCGAACAACGCGGGGTCCAGCTCCGGAGCGCCCGCTTCGTAGACGCTTGAGGGCCCGCCGGAGAGCACGATCGCCGAGGGATTGCGCGCGAGCAGTTCAGGCACGCCTGCGGTGTGCGGCACGACCTCCGAGTAGACCTGCGCCTCCCGGACCCGGCGGGCGATGAGCTGGGCATACTGCGCGCCGAAATCGACGACGAGCACGGGGCCGGTCGGGCTGGACACCGGGTTACCTCCTGGCGGGCTTGACTTGCCTCCATCATCCCAGCCAGGCCGCCACAGCCTGGGTGCGGCCCGGGTTCGGCCCGGTTCAGCGCACCTCGACGATCGGCAGCCGCAGCTCGCCGTCGGCGCCGGCCGGCACCGCGGGCGTCTTCGGGGCGACCGGCTGGATGCGCTGGTAGCCGGCTTCCTGCGCGGGCCGCGGGTCGGCCTCGCCCTTGTTCGGCCAGAACGACATCGCCCGCTCCGCCTGCGCCGTGATGGTCAGCGACGGGTTCACGCCGAGGTTCGCGGTGATCGCCGCCCCGTCGACAACCGCGATCCCCGGGTAGTTGTAGAGCCGGTGATACGGGTCGATGACGCCCTCTTCGGCCGACGTGCCGATCGCGCAGCCGCCGAGGAAGTGTGCGGTGAGCGGGATGTTGAACATCTCGCTCCACGTGCTGCCCGCTATGCCACCGATGTGCTTGGCGACCAGTTGGTTGGCGTCGTAGCCCGCCTTGATGAACGACGGGTTCGGCTCGCCGTGCCCCTGCTTGGAGGTGTACCAGCGGCGGCCGAAGCGCTTGGTGGTGTAGGTGGTCAGGGAGTTGTCCATGCTCTGCATCACCAGCAGGATCATGCTCCGCTCGCTCCACCGGTACTGGTGCAGCAGCCGCGCGGTGGTCAGCGGGTGCTTCGCGATGAAGCCGCGGAACTGGCGTACCCGCGACGTCTCGGCGGCGCCGTCGGTGGCCAGCGTCTGCAGCAGGCCCATCGCGTTGCTGCCCTTGCCGTAGCGCACCGGTTCGATGTGGGTGTCGGAGTCCGGGTGGATCGAGGAGGTGATCGCGATGCCGCGGCTGAAATCGCGCTCCGGGTCCACCGTGATCCTCGAGGAACCGATGATCGCTTCGGAGTTGGTGCGGGTGAGAAAGCCCAGCCGGTCCGACAGCTTCGGCAGCCCGCCGGTGTCGCGCATCGAGTGCAGCAGGTTCTGGGTGCCCCAGGTCCCGGCGGCGAGCACGACCTTGCCCGCGGTCAGCGTGTGCCGGAACGCCTTGCTGTGTTTACCGGTCTTGCGGATGTCCACCTGGAAAGCGCCGTCACCGCGTTCGCGCACCGCGGTGACCGTCGTCATCGGGATGACCTTCGCGCCGCCCTGCTCCGCGAGGTAGAGGTAGTTCTTGACCAGGGTGTTCTTCGCGTTGTGTCGGCAGCCCGTCATGCAGTTGCCACACTGCACGCAGCCGGTGCGGGCGGGCCCGGCGCCACCGAAGTACGGGTCGGACGCGGTTTCCCCCGGCTCGCCGAAGTACACGCCGACCGGCGTCGGGTGGTAGGTCTCCGAAATCCCCATCTCGGCGGCGACGTTCCGCATCACTTCGTCATGCGGAGTGTCGAGCGGGCACGTCACGACGCCGAGCATCCGGCTCGCCTGGTCGTAGTGCGGCGCGAGCTCGGACTCCCAGTCGGTGATGTGCGCCCACTGCCGGTCGTTGTAGAAGGGCTTGACCGGCCGGTAGAGCGTGTTCGCGTAGTTCAGCGAGCCGCCTCCGACGCCCGCACCCGCCAGCACCATGACGTCTTTGAGCATGTGGATGCGCTGGACGCCGAAGCACCCGAACTCGGGCGCCCAGAGGAACTTGCGCAGGTCCCACGAGGTCTTGGCGAACTCTTCGTCGGTGAATCTGCGCCCCGCCTCGATCACGGCCACCCGGTAGCCCTTCTCGGTCAGCCGGAGCGCGGCGACACTACCGCCGAATCCGGAACCGACGATGATGACGTCGTAGTCGGGCTCTGGCGATGTGGTGTCTGGGGCGGTCACAGCGAGCAGGATAACCCCGGGGTCAGGTGCTGGCCAGACCTAAGTTACCCATCAGTCACCTGGGGCAGCTTGAGCGAGTGTGACGTTCAGCCGATAGGTTTGGCCCTACGTCACACTCACCCAGCGGCCCAAAGCGCTGCGATCGGGGCGGCAGCGATGCGGTCGCCGAGTTCGTAGGTGTACGGACCGGCGTACAAGATGACGCCTGCCAGGAAACGATCGCCGCACTCGTCACGAAGCCAGGTCAGGTGCCTGGCGTCGGCTGGTGTCGGCGCGCCGGTTTTCACTTCTATGCCGATGATTCGCTGGCCGCCGAGTTCGACCACGATGTCGACCTCGCGCCGGCCTTGCTCCTGCCGGAGGTGGTACAGCCGGGACCTAGTGCGGCATAGCGGTAACTCGGCTCGCAGTTGGGCCAGGACGAATGTTTCGAGGACACGACCGAGCAGAACGCCGTCGCGGAGCAACGCGAGAGTGTCGACTCCGACTGCGCCGGCGAGCAGTGCGACGTCAGTGAGGTGACGTTTCGGGCCGCGTACGAGCCGCTTGAGACGATTCGTTGTCCATGCGGGCAAGGCGTGCACGACGAGTAGGTTTCGCAACAGTTGTTCGTAGGCAACTGCCGTCCGCCTATTGACACCGGCGGCTTCAGCCAGGGTGGCCTGCTCGACGAACCCGGCGGTGTTGAGCGCAAGTGCCTCGAAGTAACGACGCAGCCGATCGGGGTCCCGACCGGGTTCCAGTTCGGGCGCATCGCGGGTGATGAGTTGCTCGACATAGCTCTCGAGCCAACGAGCGCCGCTCCTGGCAGGCCTCAGTAGGAGCGGCTCCGGGTAGCCGCTCGCCAAGGCAATATCGAGATAGCCGGCTAGGTCGGGTGGATCCGCCGGGTCGTTCAGGGCTTCGGTGCCCTTGGCGGCCACGACATCGAGGAACGGTTGCTTGCCTGGCCGCCCTTGCGACTCGGCTACGGTCAGCCCGAACATAGGCACAATCTGCACCCGGCCCGTGCCCGGCCAAGTCTCGGCAGACAGACTCGCACGCACCGAGCCGGTGATCAGAAACCGTCCCGGGCGCGGATCTTGATCCACCGAACGCTTCACCGCACCCAAGACCTCAGGAACGACCTGCCATTCATCGAGCAGGACTGGCTCGACCTGCCGGGCGAGCGCGGAGTCCGCATCGGCGCGGAACGCCTCTGCCTCGACTTTGCGGTCAAGACGAACCGTGCTTCGCGCGAGCCGTGCCGCAGTGGTCGTCTTGCCCACCGCGCGCGGCCCGGTGATTACGATTGCGGGGAAGTCCTCCAGCAGGTCCCGGAGGAGACTGTCGATCCTTCGCGGATGGTAAGGCATGAGGGCTTCCGTTCGAATGGGTGCACCGATTCCACAGCCTCTAATGTACGTCTACCACAACCATGGGTGCACTAATTCCACATAGCGGCGTGTCACGCTGCCACGGCTGTGAGCGGGTGCGGCGGTGCTCAGCCCCGGACGGTCAGCCCGACCTTCTGGAACTCCTTGAGGTCGGAGTAGCCGGTCTTGGCCATGGCCCTGCGCAGCGCGCCGAAGAGGTTGACGACGCCGTCGGGGTCGGACGATGGCCCGAACAGCAAGGTCTCCAGATCGACCTCGATATCGGGGCCCGCTGCGATGCGGGAGCGCGGCAACGAAGGGTGCGCCGCGGCCGAAGTCCAGTACAGGCCCTTCCCGGGCGCATCGCTCGCGGCGGCGAGCGGCGCCCCGAGCATCACCGCGTCGGCGCCGCACGCGATCGCCTTGGCCAGCTCACCACTGCAGGTGACGCCGCCGTCCGCGAGCACATGCACGTACCGGCCGCCGGTCTCGTCGAGGTAATCGCGGCGCGCGGCCGCGGCGTCGATGATGGCCGTCGCCATCGGCACGCCGATACCCAGAACCCGATCTGTGCTGGTCACGCCCGCGGTGTAGCCATGGCCGACGATGACGCCCGCGGCCCCGGTGCGCATCAGGTGCATCGCGGTGCGGTAGTCGCTCACCCCGCCCACGACCACCGGTACATCCAGTTCGGCGATGAAGTCCTTGAGGTTCAGCGGCGGCTCGTCGTCCTGCGAGACGTGCTCGGCCGAGACGATGGTGCCCTGCACCACGAGGATCTCCACGCCCGCGGCGAGCAGGTCGGGGGTGAGCTCGGCGGCGTGCTGCGGGCTCACCCGCGCGGCGACGGTGACTCCGGCATCGCGCACCGTCTTGATCGCCTCTGCGATGAGCTCACTGCGCAGCGGAGCGGCATGCAACTCCTGCAGCTCACGCACCAGCGAGGACGGTTCCTCCAGGTTCTCCGCGACACGCAGCACCCTGCCGAGTGCCTCGTCGACGTTGCTATGACGCGCCCACAGCCCCTCGGCGTTGAGCACACCCAGCCCGCCGAGTTTGCCGATGGCGATCGCGTTCGCCGGTGACACGATCGCGTCCGTCGGATGGGTGACCATCGGCAGGCCGAACCGGTACGCGTCGATCTGCCACGCGGTCGACACCACCTTCGACGACCTGGTACGCCGCGACGGCACGATCTCGACGTCGTCGAGGTCGAACGCCTGCCGGGCAGTACGCCCCATGCCGATCTCAACCAGATCCCGCACGTGAAGTCCTTTCCTTTGCCTCACTCGCCGGCGGGCTGCTCATGCGCTCAGCGCCAACTCGACCCAAGCACGGTGCCAGTCGCGCCTTCCTTTGCCTCACTCGCCGGCGGGCTGCTCATGCGCTCAGCGCCAACTCGACCCAAGCACGGTGCCAGTCGCGCCTTCCTTTGCCTCACTCGCGCAGCCTAATGCTTCGCCGATCCGCGTCCTTATCCGCGCGCAGATACAACCCGTGCCGGCAGGAAGCGAGTCCTCAGCGGGCCGTGTAGTTGGGGGCTTCGACGGTCATCGTGATGTCGTGCGGGTGGCTCTCCTTGAGCCCGGCGGCCGTGATGCGGACAAGTTGCGCTTGCCTGAGCTCCTCGATGTCGCGCGCCCCGGTGTAGCCCATCGCCGAGCGCAGGCCGCCGACCAGCTGATGCACCACGGTCGACAGCGGGCCACGGAACGGTGTCCGCCCTTCGATCCCCTCGGGCACCAGCTTGTCCTCGGAGAGCACGTCGTCCTGCGCGTAACGGTCCTTGGAGTAGGACTTGGTGTCACCACGCGACTGCATCGCGGCGAGCGAGCCCATGCCCCGGTAGGCCTTGAACTGCTTGCCGTTGACCAGGACCAGCTCGCCGGGGGCTTCCGCGGTGCCCGCAAGCAAGCTGCCGATCATCACGCTGGACGCGCCGGCCGCGATGGCCTTCGCGATGTCCCCGGAGTACTGGATGCCGCCGTCGCCGATCACCGGGACGCCCGCGGCATCGCACGCCTGCGCCGCCTCGTAGATCGCGGTGATCTGTGGCACACCGACCCCGGCGACCACCCTCGTGGTGCAGATCGAGCCCGGGCCGACACCGACCTTCACGCCGTCGGCGCCAGCCGCGATGAGTGCTTCCGCGCCCGCCCTGGTGGCGACGTTGCCGCCGACGATGTCGACGGTGGTGCCGAGTTCCTGCTTGAGTCCGGCGACGGTGTCCAGCACGTCGCGGGAATGGCCGTGCGCGGTGTCGACCATGATCACGTCGACCCCAGCGTCGGCCAGCGCCATGGCTCGCTTGCGGCCACCTTCCCCGACGCCGACCGCCGCCGCGCAGATCAGCCTGCCGTCGGTGTCCTTGGTCGCGTTGGGGTACTGCTCGGTCTTGACGAAGTCCTTGACGGTGATGAGCCCCCGCAGCCTGCCCGCGCCGTCGATGATGGGCAGCTTCTCGATCTTGTGCCTGCGCAACAGGCCGAGCGCGACATCGGCCGATACGCCGACCTGCGCGGTGACAAGAGGGGTCTTCGTCATGACCTCGTTGACCAGCCGCGCGTGATCGGCTTCGAAGCGCATGTCACGGTTGGTGATGATGCCGACGAGCGTGCCGTCGGCATCGGTGACCGGCACGCCCGAGATGCGGAAACGCGCACACAGCGCGTCGACCTCGGCCAGCGTGTCCTCCGGCGAGCAGGTGATCGGATCGGTGACCATGCCCGCCTCGGAGCGCTTGACCACCTCGACCTGCGAAGCCTGGTCGTCGATCGACAGGTTCCGCTGCAGCACCCCGATGCCGCCTTGCCGCGCCATGGCGATCGCCATCCGCGACTCGGTGACGGTGTCCATCGCGGCCGAGACGATGGGGATGCGCAGCGTGACGTTCCGCGTCAGCCGGGCGCTGGTGTCTACGCCGCTCGGCACGATGTCGGTGCTCGCGGGGAGCAACAGCACATCGTCGAAGGTCAAGCCCAGCCGCGCGAACTTGCTCGGGATGAACCCGTCCTCCAGGGCTTCGCCCCGTGTCGTCTCGCTGGTCATCAGATAACTGAGCCTTCCTCACCGTGCCGTACTGCCTTGCACCAACGTGCCGCCGCGCTACCTGATTCCCCGCGGCGCCGGGGGGAGTGGAATGCGGCCGCAACCGTCTATCTCGATGGTATCCGGCCGGGCGAACCTGCCTGCGTGAGCGGCGTCAATTCCGCGCGGCTTAGCATGATCGGCGGCCCGCGGGCCCCCGGACGTGACGAGCGCCTCACCAACCTGCCGCCCTATGGGGCGAAATACCTGCGGTACCGTGCGTGCGTGTCCCCCGAGGAGTTACCACCCGATCCGTTCGCGAACGATCCAGACGATCCCGCGAAGGTTTTCGACGCGACCAGTGATGATCACGGCGAACCGATGAGCGACGACGAACGTAGCGAATTGCTCGCCGACCTGGCAGATCTGGGCATCTACCAGGAGCTGCTCGAGCCCCGAGGGGTGCGTGGGATCGTCGTCGATTGCGTCGACTGTGAAGAACCGCACTTCCACGAGTGGCATCTGTTGCGGGCGAGCCTGGAGCAGTTGCTCGGCGACGGCAAGATGCGGCCACACGAGCCGGCGTTCGCCCCGAACCCGATGGATTACGTGAGCTGGGACTACTGCCGCGGCTTCGCCGACGGCATCGGCGCGAACGAAAACGCACGCTGAAAGCGCCTTCAGTCCGTTGAATGGAAGGCGCGACCGGCACCGTGCTCGGGTCGACTTGGCACTGAGCGCATGAGCAGCCCGCCGCCGAGTGAGGCAAGGACTGGAAAGCGCCTTTCACTCCGCTGAGCGGACTGAAGGCGTCTTTCAGCCTTCGCCAGCGGTCGTGTTGGCGCCGACTCCCCCGCCGGTCAGCGGTGCATCGGTGTCAGTATCGGTATCGGTATCGGTATCGGTATCGGTATCGGTGTCCGTCCCACTGCGAGTCGAGCTACCGTCGCTGGGCGACGCTTCGTTGCTCGAGGAACTCGACGTACTCGACGGCGGCGATGTCGGCTCCGTGGTGGGTGAACTCGGCGGCGATGAGGGCTCGCTGTCGTCGGGCAGCGGGACATAGGGCTCCGTCGAGGACGGCGGCGGCTCGGTCGTCGACGAAGATGACGTCGACTCATCCTCCTCGCCCGCGGGATCCTCGGCATCCTCCTCCGACTCGAGCGGCGGCTCGTCACTGGTTTCGAGCTGAATCATCAGCTCCCGGTGCTCATTCTCGAGGCCGTCGTGGTTCTCCTCCTCGCGGACCGATTGCAGCGTGACTTCCGCCTCGTTCAGCGCGTCACGCGCGGCGTCGATCTCGCCGTCGTTCATCGCATCCCGTGCCCGCTTGAACGTGGCGCGAACATCGAACGAGGCCTGCACGGAGTCGGCCTTCTCGGCGTAGAGCACCTTCGTCAGGCCCCACAGCGTGTCGCCGGGCTGCGCATCGTGCGCGGCGACGCTCGCACCACCGAAGGTGATGGCCAATACCGACGCGGCGGCGGCGACCGGAATCAGCATCCGATGCCTGCGCTCGCGCCCGTCGCGCCGCCGCTCGTGCGTCGCGGACTTGATCGTGGTCACGGCGGTGTCGACATCGACAAGCTCCGGCATCGGCTCGCCATCGACCTCACGACTCCAGGACAGCAGCAACGCGTTCAACTCGGCATCACCGAGCGCGGCGGCGACCTTGGGGTCGGCACCGCCGAGCGCGTCGAGCAGGGCATCATCGGCCCGCAACGCGGGCAGATCCACCGCCTCTAGCTCGTGGTCGGCATCGCGACCGGCACTGTCAGGCACGTCAGGCCACCTCCTCCGCTGCCAAAACCTTCCTCAGCCGCGCGAGCGCGCGATGCTGCGCGACCCGGACGGCGCCAGGCGTCGAACCAACCGCGTCGGCGGTCTCCTCGGCGGAGAGCCCGACCACGACGCGCAGCACGACGATCTCACGCTGCTTGTCAGGCAGTACCTTCAGCAACCGCGACATCCGTTCGTTGAGCTCGCCTTGCAGGGCGCGCTGCTCGGGCCCGACCTCGATCTCGACCTCGTCCGGTACTTCCGACACCGGCTCCGATCGATTCCTCGCCGCCGACCGATGCGCGTCGGCGACCTTGTGCTGCGCAATGCCGTAGACAAAGGCGAGAAAGGGGCGTCCTTGGTCTCGGTACGTGGGCAACGCCGTAAGCACCGCTAGACACACCTCCTGCGCCACGTCGTCCGCTGACGCGAACGATCGTTCTTGCCTGCCGACTCGTGCACGGCAGTACCGCACTACCAACGGGCGGATAGCAGCGAGCAGCCGCTCCACCGCTTGAGGATCTCCCTCAACGGCGGAGGCGACCGACTCGTTCAGTCCGTCCCCCACATTGGCCATCGCAGACAACAGTCCTGGTGTTACGTCTAGGCGGACAAAGAGCACGGCGCGCGACTGGAAAACGTCACCCGCGCCGGTGACAACTACCGTACCTGGCGGCACCCTACGGGCTCAGCAAGCCCCAGAGAAGAAAACGAGACCCCACCTCGGTGGTGGGGCCTCGTTCTCGAACTACGCGCTACGCGGTGATCGCGCAGGTCATCGGCATCGAACCGGCTTACCGGCCGCTACCGCGAGCGCTGCGCATCGCGGCCCTTAGGCAACCAGCCCTCGCCGGAAACCGTGGGCCACCGCCTGTGCCCGGTCACGAACCCCGAGCTTGCGGAACAGCCTGCGCGCGTGGGTCTTCACGGTGTCCTCGGAGAGATATAGCTCACGTCCGATCTGACCGTTGCTCTTGCCCTGACTCATGCCCCGCAGTACCTGGAGCTCGCGCTCAGTGAGCTGCACTCCGGGGTCGGATGGCTGGCGTTGTGATGGCACCGAGGTGCTCGCCAGTGTGTGCGCGAGAGCGGCGACCAGCTCCGGGCGGGAAGCATCCCACCGAAGATAGCCACGCGCCCCGCCCGCGATCGCGGCCGCGATACTGCCCGCGTCGTCGGGTGCGCCGAATACGATGACGTTCGCCTGCGGGTTCGCGGAGACGAGTCGCCGAGTGGCTTCGACCCCGGTCGGCACGGCGCGCTGCGTGCCAACCAGCACCACATCGACCGGCTGCCGGGCAAACCGCGAGAGCAACTCGTCACCGTGTGCTACGCAGTCGATACGACTGACCCCAGGCACGGCGGACATCACACGGGTGAGTCCTTCGCGCACACTGCGTCGGTCGTCGCAAATCAAGACTGTCGTCACGGGGGGTCCTTCCTGCAGCCGGGTGACGTTCCATAACCCCTATCGGACGCCGCGGGCCCGACCTTGACACGATCTGGTGGCTTTTTTTCAAGTTTCTTCGCCCAGATGTCCGCATGCCGCCTCGCATGGGTGTGTTGAGCAGGGATTCGGGTTGATCGGCACCCAAGGCGAATTCAGTGCCCGCAGTCTGCCGAGCGGGTCGGAGCGCAGTAACACAGCGTGAAGAATCTCGGTGGCCCGCTGCCGCGGCGCCGCTCCGCCATGCGGGTCAAGTCCGGCCGCTACGACAGCCGCCGGCCACTCCAGCGATGCCAGTTCGGCCTTGGCCGTCGCGTCGAGCGCACGCGTCGCCAGGCTCTCGGCGCGATCGAGGTCGAGACCGGCGGCGCTGAGCGCGGCGGCCAGCACGATGTCGGACTTCAGCACGTGCCGCAGCCCGCCGTACTCCCTGGCGAGGGCGGCCGCCCGCTCGGCGGGCGCGATCGCGGCCGGGAAATCGCCCGCCGCCAGCTCAACCTCGGCACCGACCCAGCCGTGCCGTACCCGGGCTCGCCAACTACTCAGGCAGGCCACCCCCAGACCGTCGCCCACCGCGACGCGGCCGATCAGCAGCCGCGCCTCTCGCTGGCGGCCGCACGCGAGCGCATCGGCGGCAAGCCCGAGCAGGGCGTCGGCGAGTGCGCCGCCGAAATCCACCCCGTCCGGATCCGGCTCCGGCGCACCGGCGCCGCGGGCCCCGGACAGCCTGCGCAGCGCCCGCGCATCCCACACCCGGGCATCGCGATGGCCGCCGAGTTGCCTGCGGTGCGACGCGAGCGCGCTGGCCGCCAGGGACGAAACCACCGGATCCGAGGCCGCTGTCAGGGGCTCGAGCAGCGCGGCGGCACGGGCGTAGTGACCGCGTGCGCCCAGCACGACGGCGGCGAGCCAGCGCTGCCGCGGCCCCCCGGCGCTCGCCGCGGCGAACACGGCTTCACCGGGGTTGACGTCGTTACCGAAGGCGGCAGCACGCAGCCGGGCCGCCGTATCGCTCACCGGATCAGTATGAGCCCGTGTTATCAGGACCGCCCTAGCAGCACATACGAGATGCGTTCGACGGCCGAGGACATCCCGCCCAGCCACTCGACCGTGCCCGGCAGGTCGTCACGGCACCAACCCGGACCGCACGCGAACAGCCTGCTGCGTTGCTTGCCGCGCGCCAGCCTGCTGAACAAGGCAGGGCTCGCCGAGTCCGGGCGCTGCGTCCACAGCACGATCGCGGCGGGCACCGTCCTGCGCGCGGTCGCGACAAGGACGTCGGCGGGCAGGGACGTGCCGAAGACCAGTGCGTCGATCTGGCGTTCCGCGAGGGCCGCGGTGAGCGCATAGAGGGCGAGACTGCCCCGCTCCGGCGCCGGGCAGGCCAGCATCACCGGATGATGGTTACGGGGCCGCTCGACTACCGGGGTCGCCCGCGCCAGCGCGCCGAAGGTGAACTCGGTGAGCAGGAACTCGGCCTCCGGCCCCGAACGCGACCCGCGCCACCCGGCTCCTACGGCGCTGAGTACCGGACTGATCACCTGCTCCCATGCGGCGACCGGGCCGTCGGTGGCGATCGCTTCGGCGAGCAACTGCCGCACCATCCGCGAGTCCATGGCGAGGGCGGCCGCACTGAGCCGCCGCGCCAGCCGGGACGGGCCGAGCGCGCTGCGCGTCTCGCCCACGAACGGAGCATCGCGAGAGGTAGGCTGGCTGGGGACCGCGCCGTTCAGATCGAGCGGCGCCGGGTCATCCTGCTTCACACTGTCGAGTGCGTACTGGGCGGCCTCGGCGGTCGCCGCACCGGAGAGCAACGCGCGCTGCATGACTTCGAGGCGCGCGATGTCGATCGGGCCGTAGCGGCGGTGTTTGCCGTTGGTGTGGCCGCCAGGCCCGAGCCCGTAGCGCCGATCCCAGGTGCGCAGGGTGGCAGGCGCGACCCCGAGCCGGCGCGCGACCGCGGCTACCGGCAGCGTCGGTTCCTCTGACGCGGCACTAGGACCAGCTTCCGGCCGGCGATCGGGGTCGGGCCTGCTCACGGCCGGATACTCGGTCCCGGCCGTGCGCTCAGTCTCCATCCCGGTCTGCACTCAACCCAATATCCCGGCGTGCACCGGCCCCAGCAACCGGAGACCGGGCGCCGGTCGCGGCAGGGTGACGCCCGGGATATCGGTGGTCGGCCGGTAACCGGCTGGGCGACAACGGCGCAGGAATGTCCAGCAAAACGTCTAGTGCGTCACTCGTTCGGGGGATACCTATTGAATGAATCGACCATGCGGCCTTGAACAACTATTGGCGCGGTTCTAACGTTACGCCCGTTGCACCAAATGGAGCAGTACCACGAGTAACAACCGCAGGCAGTGTGAAGGCGGAAGACCATGACAGACACACGAAGGCTTCCCGGCCCCAACGCGGACGTGTGGGACTGGCAACTTGATGGCTCCTGCCGGGGCATGGACAGCGCGTTCTTCTTCCACCCGGACGGCGAGCGTGGCCCGGCACGAGCGCGCCGCGAGGCGAAGGCGAAGGCGATCTGTCAGGAGTGCCCTGTCCTGAAGCTGTGCCGGACCCATGCGCTCAAGGTTCACGAGCCGTACGGCATCTGGGGTGGCCTCTCGGAGGCCGAACGCGAGATGATCATCAAGTCGAGCAAGCGCACACTGGCGCTCAGTTCGTCCTGACGAAGCGGGGACGACCGAGCGAGCCAAGGGGGCCCCTTGAGTGCAAACTGTGCACTCAAGGGGCCCCTTCGGCTTGCTTACGCGGGTGACTAGTGCGAGTGGCCGTGGCCCTCGTCGTCGGCCTCGGCCGGCTTCTCCACCACGGAGCTTTCCGTGGTGAGCACCAGCCGCGCGATGGACGCCGCGTTCGCGACGGCCGATCGAGTGACCTTCACCGGGTCGACAACGCCCGCGGCGAGCAGGTCGGTGAGCTCACCGGTGGCGGCGTTGAAGCCCTGCCCCCAGCTCTGCTCCTGGACCTTGGACACGATGACCGCGCCCTCGTAGCCCGCATTGGACGCGATCCAGTGCAGCGGGGCGGTGAGCGCGTCACGCACGATCGCCACGCCGGTCGCGACATCACCGGAGAGCTCGGCCTCGAGCGCGGCCAGTTCCTTGACGGCATGCACCAGCGCGGAACCGCCGCCGGGCACGATGCCCTCCTCGACCGCGGCCTTCGTCGCGGCGACCGCGTCCTCGATGCGGTGCTTGCGCTCCGCGAGCTCGGTCTCCGTCGCCGCACCGACCCGGATCACCGCGACGCCGCCGCTGAGCTTGGCGAGCCGCTCATGCAGCTTCTCGCGGTCCCAGTCGGAGTCGGTGGTCTCGATCTCCTTGCGGAGCTGCGAGATGCGGGCGGCCTGCTCGTCCTTGGAGCCGCCACCGTCGACCATGGTCGTCTCGTCCTTGGTGATGACGGCGCGGCGGACGGTGCCCAGCGCGTCGATCCCGACCTCGGACAGCTTGCGACCCAGTTCGGGCGAAATGACCTCGGCGCCGGTCACGACGGCGAGGTCATCGAGGAAGGCCTTGCGCCGGTCACCGAAAAACGGCGCCTTGACGGCCACCGCGGTGATCGACTTGCGCAGCGAGTTGACCACCAGGGTGGACAGTGCCTCGCCCTCGACGTCCTCGGCGATGATCAGCAGCGGCTTCTTCGCCTCGACGACCTTCTCCAGCAGCGGGAGGAGATCGGCAAGCGCCGAGATCTTCTCGCGGTGCAGCAGTACGAGCGCGTTTTCCAGCACCGCACGCTGCTCTTCCGGATGGGTCGCGAAGTGCGCCGAGAGGTAGCCCTTGTCGAACTGGACTCCCTCGGTGATCACGAGTTCGGTGGCCAGCGTCGAGGACTCCTCGACGGTGATGACACCGTCCTTGCCGACCTTCTCCACCGCTTCGCCCAGCAGGGCGCCGATGGTGGCGTCCCGCGAGGTCACCGTGCCGACCTGCGCGATGTTGTCCCGGCCTTCGACCGGCGTCGCCTTCGCCTTGAGCACCTCGATGACCTTGTCGGTCGCGGCCTCGATGCCCTCGCCCAGCGCGGCGGGGTTGGCGCCCGCGGCCACATTGCGCAGGCCACGGCTGACCAGCGACTGCGCCAGCACGGTGGCGGTCGTCGTACCGTCGCCCGCCACGTCGTTGGTCTTGGTCGCGACGTTCTTGGCCAGCTGCGCGCCCAGGTTCTCGAAGGGATCGTCGAGTTCGACCTCACGCGCGACGGTGACACCGTCGAGCGTGATGGTCGGCCCGCCGAACTTCTTACCGAGTACGACGTGCCTGCCGCGCGGCCCGAGGGTCACCTTCACGGCGTCGGCCAGCTTGTTCACGCCGCGCTCGAGTGACCTGCGCGCATCGTCGTTGAATCTGATCTGTTTAGGCATGGTGTGCCTGCTTACCTTTCAATGGAGTGCACGCAATCAGAAGCCCCGGCCCCGTTGCGGGGTCCGGGGCTGCTGAGTTGACTCGGCTTGTTGGTCAGTTGACGACCGCAAGCACGTCGCGAGCGGACAGGATCAAGTACTCCTCACCGTTGTACTTGACCTCGGTGCCGCCGTACTTCGAGTAGATCACGACGTCGCCGACGCTCACGTCAACGGGGACGCGATTGCCTTTCTCGTCGATACGGCCCGGGCCTACGGCCAGAACCTTGCCCTCCTGGGGCTTCTCTTTGGCAGTATCGGGGATGACGAGGCCGGAAGCAGTTGTCTCCTCGGCCTCGCTCGCCTGGACAACAATCTTGTCCTCAAGCGGTTTGATGTTCACGCTCACCGGGTTGACCTCCACGGTCGCATAAGCGTTGGTCGGATTAGGGTCACGGCTCCCACCCCCGTCGTCGCGGGTGCCGGGTGTGTTCAACACCGTTCAGTTAGCACTCTA
>WHSS01000079.1 GCA_009379975.1 Actinophytocola sp. | reverse complement strand
CTCGCTGAGGTCGCCCACGTACGGCACGTCCGCCATCGCGGGCCCGGTCATCCACTCGCGAAGCACATACGTCGCGCGCACGTCGTCCTCGTTGTAGCGCAGCAGCCGTCTGCGTTGCCCGTCGTCCGGCGCACCGCCGTCGGCGCCGACGGCCTCGCGGTACCACCGCATCGACGCCTCACCGCTGGCCTCCGGATCCTGCCAGTCGTACCCGGCGACCTTGGCGAGCACCTTCAACCCCTTGCCATGGGTGCTCAGGAAGCTCTCCGACACACTCTGGAACAGATCCACCCACTCGTCGGAATCCACGAACCGCTGCACCTCGTCGACGGTCGGGATCCCCGGCAATCCGGCGAAGCGGCGCGCCGAGGCGAACAGCCAGCGGTTCTCCGCGAGCGCGTTGTAGCAGTACGCGCGAAACGTCAGCCCGCGTTCGGCCGCGCGGGCCCGCACCTGCCCGAACCAGGTCCAGAACTCGGCGAACGAGCGCGCCTCGTCGTCCGTCGGCACCGGATCCCAGGTGGCGAACGCGCGATAACCGGGCCGTATGCCGATGTCGGCGCCGGAAAGCAGCGCACCCCACAAATACGCGCCGTGGTCCGAGAAGCTCTCCATGTCGACATCGACCTCGACATCGCCGCGCGGCACCGAAACTTCCGGCACCTTACGCACCACCGAGAGCCCGGACAGCCAGGCCCGCGCGAGCGAAACGGCGTGCGGGAAGGTGGTGCCGGTCAGCGTGACGGGCGGCTCGCCCACCGGGCTGAGCACCGCGAGCTCCGCCACCGTCGACACCCCGAGGTCGCGCAGCGCGAAGGCATCGTCCCCGCGCACCACCAGGCTGACGTCCTTGGCGTCGAGCAGATCCCGCTCACACGTCGGCCACCACGGGCACTGCTTGCACTCCACGATCCGCGAGGGCACCGCCAGCGGCGGCTCGCCGTTCGCCGCAGCCGATGCGACGGCGAACCGGTCGGCGAAGCGCTCCTCGTACTCCTTCACCGCACTGCGATCACCGGGGAAGGTCGGCGCGTCCAGGTCATGCCACACCACGACGTCGGCGTCGAGGCCGATCACGCCACCGACGGCGCGCGCCGGCTCGGCATGCCCGGCGGCCTGCAACAGCTTGCGCAGGTGGACCAGCCGCAGCTGATCACGCGGGTGGGAACGCGTCTTGCGCTCCGGATCGGTCGCGGCGTGATCCGGGTCGAGGTCGGTCAGCGCCGTGGTACGCGCCCCCTGCCCGGGGTCGCTGATCCGGTGGCGCACGACGATGACCGGCACATACCCGGCGGGCGTGCGGATGAGCAACTCGGCGCCGCCCCGCCTGCCGGCAGCGGTATCGGCGGGCAGCAACGCTCCGGAGATCACCCGCGCCCCCGAGGCGAGCGCCTCAGCCGTGGCGGCGACCCGCTCGGCAGGCGTGGCCGTGCCGGGCACCGACACCCACCCCGCGGGGTCGGTCTCCCGCAATCTCCGCGCGATCTCCTCCCGATGCGCACGGGCGTCGGCGATACGCTGCTCGGCCGCCGGATTGGGTGGCGCGATCTCCACCGCACGTGACGAGGGGTCGTGTTCCAGATGGACGCGACGCCGGCACCGCGTCAGCACCCCGGCATCGAGCAGCACCTGAACCATGCCTCCACCCTATGCGCCACCACCGACACGGTGTGTCCACGGCGGTATCCGCTGTGCCGTGGCTCGCTGCGGGAAGTAAGTTTGGTTCACCAGCGAAGTCAGTACTACGAGCACGAGGTGCGCAACGATGGCGCGTAAGAAGAAGGCCGAAGCCGAGCTCGTCGACGGCCTTGCGGCGGAAACCATGGAGTCCGTCCAACTCGCCTCGGAGTCCAAGGCGCTGAAGAAGGCGGTCAAGGCCGAGAAGAAGGCGCTGAAACAGGATCTCAAGGCACAGAAAAAGGCCGCCAAGCAGGAGAAGAAGGCCGTCAAGAAGGCAGCGAAGCACCCGGAGGAGTCCGCGCTGGACGCCGCATCGCACGAGACGAAAGGCGGCTCCCGCTGTACCGCAACCAGGGCCCGCAAAGCGGTAAATGTGACGAAGGTTATCCTCCCTGCCGTGATCCCCGTTGTAACTCCCTTCGCCGTCCGAGCCGCAGGCGCCTGCCGCGAGGCCTATGACAAACACCAAGCGCGCAAGCTCGGGGTCGACGTCGACTCCCTCGGCGAGTACTCCGGTCACGGCGGCGCACTGCACGCCCGCATCGCAGGCCTGTCGGACGGGCTCGCCGAGCTCCGGGCGGGCGGCGACGCCGAGGGCATCAAGTTCGGCGAA
This sequence comes from Actinophytocola sp., assembly GCA_009379975.1. Lineage (GTDB taxonomy): Bacteria > Actinomycetota > Actinomycetes > Mycobacteriales > Pseudonocardiaceae > WHSS01. Next base: position 17,682 of record WHSS01000079.1, on the reverse strand, counting down.
TCGGTGACTTCGACCGTGCGCCAGCTGAGTTCGGCGGTCCGTGCGGCCGAGCGGATGCCCACCGCGCGCCGCAAGGAGGCCCACCGCGCGGTCGCCACCGAACTCGACGAACTCGAGGCGCAGCTGCTGCATCACCTGGGCGTCTGAGGCGGACAAACCCGTCCCGTACGCTGATCCGGTGATCAGCGAGCGAGACGAGGGCGGGTCGCGGCGCTCGCTGCTGCGCGCGACCCGAGGCTCGCTGCTCGCCGGCAGTTCCGCCGCGCTCGCGATCAGCGCGCACACCGCGGCCGACGGCGGCTTGCCGGACCCGGCGCTGACCGCCTTCCTCACCGTGTTGATCGGCTGGGTGGCCACCTCGCTCGCCGGCCGGTTCACCGGCGTCATCGGCATCCTGGGCACGCTCGCCGTCGCCCAGACCCTGATGCACACCCTGCTGACCGTGCTCAGCGAGCATCCCGGCGCCGGGGTGGCCATCGATCCGGTCGCGATGACCCTCGCGCACGCGGGTGCGACCCTGGTCACCGCGGTGCTGCTCAGTCACGCCGAGCGGGGCTTGCTGCTCGTCGCCGCGAGCGTGCGCAGGCTGCTCCCGGTGGTGTTCTCGCCCGCGCCGCCGCGCAGCGGGCCGGTCGCCGCCGTCGCCGCGGCGGTGGTCAACGCGCACGTCGAGATCGTGCTGCGCAAGCTCTACGCCCGCCGCGGGCCGCCGCAGTACTCCTGAATCCCTTTTCACCAGGGCCGCCCTAGGGGGCGGTGCTATTTTCCCTACCCTCATTCAGGAGTAAAGCCATGTCTACAAGTCGATCGGTCGCGCGCGCGGCAGGCCTGACGGCCGCTGTCGGCCTCATCGGGCTGCTCACCGGCGGCACCGCCGCGGCCCACGTAACGGCCAACGTCTACGGCGAGCCGGCACAGCAGGGCGGCTACACCGCGATCGTGCTGCGGGTGCCCAACGAAGACGACAAGCTGAGCACCACCAAGCTGTCCGTCAGCATCGCCGAGGAGTACGCACTGGGCTCGGTGCGCACGAAGCCGGTCCCGGGATGGCAGGCGGAGGTCACCACGACCAAGCTCGACGATCCAGTGACCAACGCGAACGGTGCCGAGCTCGACGAGGTCGTCACCGAGGTCACCTGGACCGCGCAACGTGGCCACGAGATCACAGGTACCGAGTACGAGGAATTCCCGATCAGCGCCGGCCCGCTCCCCGCCGATGCCGATGAACTGGTGCTGCCCGCGACGCAGTACTACGAGAAAGGCAAGGTCGTAAAGTGGGACGAGCCGCCAACCGCGGGCGATGACGCCGAGAAGCCCGCCCCCGTGGTCGAACTGGCCGCGGGCGAAGGCCACGGTGCCGGGGCCGGCACCGATGATCACGCCGCGCCCGCCCCGGTCGACACCACCGCCCGGTGGCTCGGCGGCCTCGGGCTCGGCGTCGGCGCTCTTGGCCTCGGCATCGGCGCCGGTGCCGTCATCCGCGCCAGGAAACCAGCGAAATCGGAGCGAGCATGAGACGACTAGCCACTGCCACCCTTCTCGCGCTGGCCACCCTGCTCGGATTCGCCACGCCTGCGCTGGCCCACAACACGCTCACCTCGTCGGATCCCGCCAAGGATGCGGCCATCGAGGTCGGGCCCGACAAGGTCACGCTGACCTTCGACCAGGCGGTCCAGGCGGGCGGCTCGGACCGGGTGATCAACCAGGTCGTGGTGAACGGCCCCGGCGGCACCCAGTGGGCGAAGGGTCCGGTCGAGGTGGACGGCAATGTGGCGACCGTGGCGCTCGAACCGCTCGGCCCCAAGGGCGAGTACAAGATCGGGTACCGCGTGCTCTCCGCCGACGGGCACCCGGTATCGGGCGAGATCGCGTTCACACTGACCAAGGCCGGGGCCGGGGAACCGGTCGGCACCAGCGCGCCGGACGGTGATCAGCGAGCCGGTGACGGCTCCACCTCGGACTCGGGCGGCGTGCCGCTCTGGGTCTGGATCGCCGGTGCGGGCGGGTTACTCATCGTCGGCGTAGTGCTGGCGCTGCGACTCGGGAAAGAGCAGTAGTTGAGCGCGACCAAGGCCACCGCTACCCGGGTCCGTTACCCACCGCTGATCGCCGCGGTCACCACCGCGCTGATCGGCACGCTCATCGGCATCGCGCTCATCGGCCTCACCCCGATCCCGGGGGTGGCCGATCCGGGCGTGGTGGTCTTGGTCGCGATCCCGCTGGTGCGGATCGTGCTCGACATCGCGGCCGTGGTGACCATCGGGTTATGCCTGCTCTCGGTGCTACTGGGCTACGACCGGCCGAAGCAGACCGAATTGATCGCACGCCGGGCACGCCGTGCGGCCGTCGCCGCCGCGCTGGTCTGGTCGGTGAGTGCGCTGGTCGCCCTGCTGTTGCAGACCGCGGAGTTCCAGGCGGCAGCCGACGCCGTCGGCCCCGGCGACGTCTGGGACTACGTGGTAGGCGTCGGAGCGGGCAAGGCGCTGCTGATCGTCGCCGTGCTGGCGGCCGCACACGCCGCGCTCGGTGTGCTCGCGGTCCGGCACGGGGAGAAGGTGCCCGCCGAGGCGCGCGTCGGTCTCGGGCTCTTCGCGCTGCTGCCGCTGCCGGTGACCGGGCACGCGTCGAACTGGGACTACCACGACTACACGATGATCTCGATGGAGCTGCACGTGATGAGCGCCGTCGCCTGGACCGGCGGGCTCGGCGCGATGGCGGTCCTGCTCGCGAGCAACCGCGCCCTGCTCGCGCACGCGCTGCCGAGGTTCTCCAAGCTGGCCACGATCTGCATTCTGGTCTCGGCGTGCACCGGGCTGTTCAACGGCATCGTCGAGATCCAGCTGAACCCGACGATGTCGTTCTGGGAGGGCACCTTCGAGACGCCTTACGGCCTGCTGTTCCTCGGCAAGCTGCTGTGCCTGGGCGCGATCGCGGTCGTCGGCGCCCGGATGCGCTGGCGGCTGCTCCCGGCGATCACCGCGCAACGGCATACCGCCTTCGTCACCTGGGCGGCCCTCGAACTGACCATCATGGGCCTGGCGTTCGGCTTCGCGGTGATGCTGACCCGCGCACCGGTGGCCTGACAGCGAGCCCGCTCGTGAGTGAAACACCTTGCATGGGCACGCTTGAGCACTCACGACGGTTCAGCCGGGGTCGTGAGTGGTCAGGCGTGCGGGAGCAACGACTTTCACGCACGAGCGAAGCTGGTGGCTCGCACCGTTGACGTCAGGGCCTCGGGGGTGACTAGTCGGGCCGAAGTCGAGGCCTGCCAACGGCGTGTCGACCCCTAACGGCGAGCGGTATCATTCAGTCGGTGAATGGCCGGTGATCGCGCCGCACCGTCCCGACCAGCCACGACGCCGGAGGGCATCACCGAAATCGCGACCAGCGGACCTCGAGGCGCCCGGCGCGAAGATCGTCCAGCCGCCGGTGGAACTCGGGCCGGACCTCGGGATGGCTGCGCAGGATCGGCAGCACGCTGGTGGTCAGCTTGAGATCGCGCGCCGCCTGCAGCGCCGGAAACCCGTGCCAGCCCATGACGTCGAAGCCATAGGCGTCCGCGAGCTCGCGGTAGACCGCGGCCGGCTCGCCGAAGCGCAGTACCCCCACCGCGACCGGCACCAGGTCCCACTCGGGCGGGCCGATGCCGGCGGAATCGAAGTCGCACAGCACGGGCCCGCCCGGACCTGCGAGAACATTGCCCAGGTGCGCGTCGCCGTGCTGCAGGGCAGGCTCCAACCGGAAGTCGAGGCGGTCGAGTGCCTCATGGACCTGCTCGCACCGTTCGACGAGAAACCGCCGGTCGACGGCGTCCAACTCCTCCGCGTCGGCGAGGCGGGCCCTGACGTCGCTGAGCGGCGACCAGGACGGCACGCCGTCGAGCACCGGCAGCGCGTGCACCTGCCGCAGCAACCGGGCCAGATCGGTCGCGGTTGGCGGCGGCGGTGAATCCGGTACCTGCCACCACACCGTGGCGATGTCGTCGCCCACCACGATCGGCTGCCTCGCACCGGGATACAACCGCACCGCGGGCACCCCCTGGCCGGCGAAGTACTCGGCGACCCTGACCACCTTGTACGTCCGGTGCCGCAGCGTGTGGGAGCCCACGATCCGCACGACGACCGGCGCCGACGCGAGCTGGTAGACGGCGTTGTTGGTGAAGCGCAGCAGCCGGGCCTCGCGGTGGTCGAGGCCGAGCCTCGCGCAGACCTCGGCCAGCGTGGCGTCGAGTTTGTCCGGCGTGAAGCGGGGTTCGCGCACGCGTACCTCGCTCCCAGGGGCCCTAAGCCGCGTAGAAGGCGTTGATCCGCTCGGCGAGCTCGCGGGCGTCCGCGTTGTTGCTCCGCTTCTCGGCTTCCCGCTTGAGCGGCGCCATCCTGTCCTTGACGCGGGCGGACTTCAGGCCTTCCGCTGCGTCGAGGGACGCGCGGCCGACCTTGGCTCCGTGGTCGATGTCGCCCTCGATCAGATGGTTGGTGGCCAGCGCACTGAGATTGAACGCCTTGCTGCGCGCCATGTCGTCGCCGTAGCCGTCGATTGCCCTGGTCAGCGCGGGAATCGCGTACTTGGTGTGGGTGGCGTTGCCGCCTTGCGCCAGCGCGGTGTGCACGGTGCCGATCATGGCGTGCACGTCGGTCTGCGTGAAGAACTTGACCCAGGACTCAGCGCTGTCCACGTCGGCTCGCGCGAAGGTGTCTCGCGTCATGCCGAGCAGCTTGGTCGACTGATCTTCGTTGCCCATCTTGGCGTAGGCCCATGCCTCGTTCGCGCACAGCACGGCGACGGCGAGGTCGGAGCCCGACTCCTGCGCCGCGAGCTGCCCGAGCTGGAACATCTTCAACGCGTCGTCCGGCGACTCGTGGTGCAGGTAGACCCTGCCCATGCGGTAGAGCACGTTGGCGACGAGCGGGTGGTTGCCGCCCTCCTTGGCCAGCTCGAGCGCGTTCGCGAAGTGGGTGCGCGCAGCGTCGACGAGCCCGGTGTCGAATGACGTCCAACCCGCGACGTTGTGCAGGTCGGCGAGCGCGACATAGAGCCGCGACGTCACCGGCTCCGTCCCACTCGCGGTCAGCAGTTGCCGCCCCCACGAAAGTTGCGCCACGACGGCGTCGCGGCAGAAACCGCCGCCGTACTGGTAATCGAGCGCACGCAAAGCGCGCGTCGCTGCTTCCACCTGGCGCACATCGGCCATGCCGATGCGTCCAGGTGCCGGTGTCATTGCTGGACTCGCTGCAGCCCACGACCCGGAGTCCACCGCGAACACGGTCGCGCCCATGGTGACCTGGGCGGCGTGCGCAAGGAACCTCCGTCGTTTCACCGCCTCGTCCTCCTCAGCCTGCTGTGCGTCGGCAGCGCCGACGATCTTGACCGCCGTGGCCTCGTCGTATGCGAGACCCATGTAGCCCCTCGGGATGCGGAGTCCGTCCGAGATCCGGACAAGCACGTCATAAGCCATGACCTGCCTGCCCTTGAGAATCTCCGAGACCTCGGACTGCGACTGACCGGTCATCGCGGCGATCTGACGCTGGGAAATGCCATGACGCCGCAACAACCGGTACACGGAGCTGATCTGTCTTGCCGCGAGCGCTTCCCGCATCTCTGGGTCTTCCCATTTATCGGCAGAGATGGGGTGAGAAGTGTTCTCTTCTGTTGCGTCCATCGGCAAGCATCCTCATCCGTGGGCTTCGGTATGCAGCGTATGCACATCCATTCAACCGTGCGAAACCCCGAAACTGAACCCTGATCGGCGCAGACGAAATCCAGCGACCGCTCATCGGAGCAGTAGTGCCGGTCGCCGCTACTCGCTCCCAGACCCGGTTCTTGCGGCGCACTCTTGAGTTAGACCAGATGTGAGCAGGCCGCCACCGTCAGCGATGTCGAGGGTGCGGACGGTTCGCGAATACCCGAACGAATGAGAGTGGAGTGATCCGGTGGAGCTCGTCGACTCGATCGCACCCCGACACCTCGGGGCGGTAGCGAGCCCAGCACGTCCCGTACCCCGGCGGGCCATGCACGCACCACCGGCTCACCACGACCCGCGCCCCGCACCCCAGGAGTTCGTCCGCCAGGTGGAGAACGGGCAGACCGTGTGGCGGATCCGGTGCGGCGACATGATCCACCGTGATCGCTGCGTGACGGTGTTCGTCGACCGGGGCGAAGTCGTCGTAGTCGGGCCACCCGGCGAAACAGCACGGCTGTCGGCAGGCCAGGTCGGCCAGCTGCGAGCAGCCCTCACCGAAGCAGCCAAGCTCGCGGAAAGGTAAAACTCCAGTGGATACGATCCTCGGGCAGGTTCTCCGCAACGCCGTCTGGGAACGACTCGACATGCTCTCTGAGCTGGCGAATCGCGCGGATGACGATTCCTTGGCGTCGGTGGCTCGAACCGAGCTGCCTCGACTCGCCCAGGCATGGCGATCGATGTTGACCGCGCACGAACCGGATGAGCGCGGAGACTGCCCCACATGCTCGACGCGGTGGCACCGCAGTAAGGCGCCGTGTTCCGTCTGGCAGGCGGCGCATGAGCACCTGGTCGCCGGCGGCCTCGCACCCGCACCGGAACAGGGTCGGCGCCGGGCCGAGGCGCGGCAGGCCACCACCGAAGGCAGGCACGCGTTGCGCACCGCGATTCCCCGCATCGCGGGCCTGCGGGCGGGTTAGCCCGCCCACCAACCGGCGATGATCGCTGACCGAACCGCCCCCATCGGACAACGCTGATCCATCGCCCGGCCGCAGCCGGCTCGGCCCGCCCCGAGTCACAGAGCCGGCCGCGGCCCCTCATTCAAATTGCATACCGCAGTTTTTCCAGATCCCCCGCCCACCCCCGGCCCCGCGGGCCGGTGCCACGCTCCCCCTCCCCCGACTGGCACCGGCTCGCGGCCTTCTATCTCCGGATGTGGACCGACCTCGCCGTCACCCGATCGGATGAAGGCCGGCCTCTAGCGATACGTAACTCGTACCCGCGCGCGCCGTTGTACTGCGTGAGGCCGTCGGACAGCCATTTCGAGCGGCTTGTTACCACCGTGATGTACCCAAACGAGTCGGCCAGGGGGACAATTGGCACCAGCCCCAACTATCGATAACCCCCTGCCGAGGCGAAGCATTTCCAGCAAGGGCGTTCCCGCGTGGGGCGAACCGGAACAAATCGAGGAGACACGCGTGTCCGACGCAGGTACGGCCCCCACTGTGGATCCCGCGGTCAAGCCGGCCGAGTTCACGCCACTACGCCGTAAACCGGTGCAACAGCGCAGCGCGCGCCGCGTCGCCCAGATGCTGGACGCCTGCGCCGAACTGATCGACGAAACCGGTTACGACGCGCTCACCACCACCCTGATCGCGAAACGAGCGGGCGTCGCGGTCGGCTCGCTGTATCAGTTCTTCCCCGACAAGCGCGCCGTCGTGCAAGCGTTGACGCAGCGCAATCTCGAGCGGTTCATGCAAACCGTGCAGGAGCGGCTGGTGGCGGTCGACCATAACCACTGGTGGGACGTGGTCGACACGCTGCTCGACGTCTACCTGCGGATGCACCGCGAAAGCCCGGGCTTCGCGAAGGTGCACTTCGGCGACGTGGTCGACGTGCGGTTGCTCGACTCGCAGCGGGACAACAACACGGTCGTCGCCGACTCGATCACCGCGTTGCTCACCTCGCGGTTCGACCTGCCCGCCGACAAGATCACCATGCCGATCACGCTCGCGGTGGAAGCGGCGGACGCCCTGCTCAAGCTCGCGTTCCAGCGCGAGCCCGAGGGCGATCAGGAGATCGTCGACGAGACGAAGCACCTGATCAAGGTGTACCTGGACAGCCGTTTCGGGAGTTAGGGCGGGACGGCTGGTGCAAGCCGCCATCGTGGTCGTGCGTGAAAGTCCTTGCTCCAGCACGCCTGAGCACTCACGACTCCGCCACGCTGGGTCGTGAGTGCTGACGCGTGCCCATGCAAGGTGTTTCACGCACGACCACCAGCACGCCGCTTAGCCGAAGTTCACGGAGTCGCCCCGATACGTCGGCACCGTCCGCTCGATGCCCTCGCCCACCACCACGTGATACTCGTCGAACCGTTCAGCCAACTCGCCCGCCTTCGCATGCCGCAGCCAGACCCGGTCACCGACGCGCAGTTCGCGGGCGGCGGGCCCCGCCACCGGCGTCTGCACCTCACCGGCGCCTTCCATGCCGAGCAGATGCAGGCCCGCGGGCAGATACGGCGTGGGCAGCCGCGACGCACCGACCTGCCCCGATGCGATGAAACCGCCCGAGAACAGGGTCGCCAGCTCCGGCGCCGGCTTACGGACGACCGACAGCGCGAACAGCACAGCGGGCCGCGGCCGGAACCGGGAGTAGCCGTCGAACAGCGTCGGGCCGATGAGCCCGGACCCCGCGCCTATCTCGGTCACCGACGGGTCCGCGATGGTGGTCTCGATGCTGCCGGTGCCGCCACCGTTGACGAATTCCAGCTGAGCGACTTCGCGCACCGCCCGCACCGCCTCGGCACGGCGGCGGTTCAGCTCGGCGGCGGAGCATCGCTGCATCAGCCGCAGCGCCAGCGCCTTCGCCGGGTTGCCGACCGCGTCGCCGACGCCGGCGATGTGGCTCTCGTAGCCCATCAGCCCGACCAGCCGGAAGCCACCACGAGCCTCGACCTGCAGCGCCAGCTCGACCGCTTGCCCTGGCGTGAACACCGGCGAACGGCGCGTGCCGACATGCAGCGCGGGAACCGGCCGCCAGGAGACGTCGAGCTCCAGGCACACCCGCAGCTCGGCATGTGCCGGGCCGAGCACCCGATCTACGAAGTCCAGCTGAGCGGTCGAATCGATCATCAACGTGATGGCCGCGCGCGCGGCGGCGTCGGCGGCGAGCCTGCTCAGCGCCGCGCGGTCGACCGAGGGGTACGCCACCACCAGGTCGTCACAGATGCCCTGCTCGTGCAGCCACAACGCCTCGGGCAGCGAGTAGCACAACAGCCCGGCGGTCCCCTCGTGCGCCAGGGCCCGCTCGATCAGGAACCGGCACCGGATCGACTTGCTCGCGATCCTGATCGGCGTGCCTGCCGCGCGGCGGGCAAGATCGTCGAGATTGGCGTCGAACGCGTCGAGATCGACGATCGCCAGCGGCGCATCCAGTTGGGCGGTCGCCGTGTCGTAGGCACGGCGCGGATCGCCTTCGTGTGCGCTTCTGAGGTGTGGCGCGGTCCTGGCCATAGCACCATAGGATAGTCGAATCGCCGCTCGAACACGAAACATTTTCGCGTATTGTGGTTGAAGGCGACCTCGGCAACCATAGGCGACGATCCGGACGAGCGGAATGGTGAATATGGCGACGTGGACCAACTGGGCAGGCACCGCCGCCGCGACTCCCCTGGTGACGCACCGGCCCCGCTCGCTCGAGGGGATCGTGGCAGCGGTGCGCGCGGCCAGGACCGAAGGCCATCGCCTTCGAGCCCTGGGCAGCGGCCACTCGTTCACCGAGATCGCGGTCGCCGACGAGCACGCCATCGACCTGTCCCGGTTCACCGGCATCACCGGCATCGACCTGCCCGCGCGCCAAGTCACCGTGCGGGCGGGCACCACACTCAGCGCGCTGAACCGCGCGCTGGACGCCCTCGGTCTCGCGCTGATCAATATGGGTGACATCGACAAGCAGACCGTCTCCGGCGCCATCTCGACAGGGACCCACGGCACCGGCGCGCGGCTCGGCGGGCTGGCCACGCAGGTGGCGGCGCTCGAACTGGTGCTCGCGGACGCCTCCGTGGTGACCTGTTCCGCCACCGAACGGCCCGACCTGTTCGCCGCCGCCCGGATAGGGCTCGGCGCGCTCGGCATCATCAGCTCCGTGACGCTGCGGTGCGTACCGGCATTCGTACTGGCCGCCCAGGAAGCACCGGACCGGCTCGACAACGTACTGACCCACCTCGACGAAGCCACCGCGGCCCACGACCACTTCGAGTTCTTCTGGTTCCCGCACGGCCAAAACGTGCTGACCAAGCGCAACGACCGGCTCCCCGACGGCACGGCGCCCCGGCCGCTGAGCCACCACCGGCAGTACATCGAGTACGAACTGGTGGAGAACCGGCTGTTCGGCGCGCTGTGCAGGCTGGAACGGGCGGTACCGCGGCTGGTGCGGCCGATGCAACGGGTGATCGCGGCATCGGTGTCCGCGCGGAACTACAGCGACGTCTCGCACCGGGTGTTCGTGACCGACCGCGACGTGAAGTTCGTCGAATGCGAGTACGCCGTCGCCCGCGAATCGCTGGTCGACGTCCTCACCGAGCTTCGCTCTGCTGTCGCGAGGCTCTCCGATCCGATCGCGTTCCCGGTCGAGGTGCGGGTGGCCGCCGCCGACGACATCTGGCTTTCCACCGCGTACTGCAGGGATTCGGCCTATATCGCCGTGCACCAGTTCCAGGGCATGCCGTATCGGAAGTTCTTCGCGATCTTCGAGGCGATCGTGAACGAGGCGGGCGGGCGTCCCCACTGGGGCAAGATGCACACGCTGGACGCCGAGACGCTGCGCACCCGGTACCCGAGATTCGACGACTTCGGCAAGCTGCGCGCCGAGGTGGACCCGACCGGCCTGTTCGGCAACTCCTACACCGACCGCGTGCTAGGACGCTAGCGCGGCGACGGCATCGGCGACTGCGACATCGCCGGAGACCAGTTCCAGCGTGCGGCCGGCCGTCCGTGGTTCGCCGAGCAGCGCGAGCAGCACCGCCGCGACGTCATCGCGGGGCACTTCGGCCCGTTCGGCGTGCTCGGCGAGCTGCACCTTGCCGGTGCCGGGTTCGTTCATCAGCCTGCCCGGCCGCAGAATCGTCCAGTCGAGGTCGCGCGCCCGCAGGTCGTCCTCGGCGGCGGCCTTCGCGTGCAGGTACGCGGCGAACACCTCGCCGACGGCCGGATCGCCCGCGCGCTCCAGCGCCATCGCACTGATCTGCACGTGCCGCCGGACGCCCGCCCGCTCGGCGGCTTCGGCGAACTTGGCGGCGGCGGCGCGGTCGACGGTGTCCTTGCGCTCGATGCCGCTGCCCGGCCCGGCACCCGCCGCGAACACTGCGGCATCCGCGCCGGTCAGCACGGCCGAGGCGTCGTCGACGGTGGCACTTTCCAGGTCGAGGACGACTCCCCGCGCCCCAGCCGCTGCCACGTCGTCGACGTGATCCGGATTCCGGATGAGCCCGATGACCTCGTCGCCTTGCCGGCGGAGCAGCTCGGCGAGCCGTAACGCGATCTGCCCGTGCCCGCCTGCGATAACTACGCGCATGAACCCGAGCCTACGGTCACCCCTCGTACGCGGCGTTCTCGGACTCGCGGACGTCGGAAACCGCTTCGGGCTGCGTCTCGTCGTCCTCCGCGACGGGCGCCTCGTCGGCCGCAGGCGTCTCGATGGTCGCCAGCAACTGCTCGTACACCAGCTCGTCGATCCAGCGCGAGATGGCGTCGGCGGCGAGGATCGCGCGGTCCGCGGCGCCGGGGAGATCACGCTCGACCGTCTCGTCGTCGTTGGCCGACAACACCGCGAGGCCGTAGGCCCTGGCGCGGGGCAAGCAGTTGTTGACGTAGTCGTGCGTCATCGTCACCGACGACGGCAGCACCATGGCGGCGGCGTGGTACCGCGAGAACGGCACCGCCCAGGCGAGCGCGGTCCGCCAGTGCCGCGTCACGGCGAGCACCCCGATGATCTCGGCCGCCGGCGCGGGGGCGGTGTGCGCCAGCTCGGGCCACAGCCACGTCGACACCGTCTCGCGGTCGATGACCGGGCCCATGCCGGTTGCGATGCGCTCGGCGTGGGCATCGGTGCGCAGCCGGGCGACCACGTGGACCTTGCGGCCGAGGAGGGTCATCTCCGGCAGCACGACCCCGTTCCAGCCGAGCTGGCAGGCGGCTTCCCTGGCGAGCGCCAGCGACGTCGACGGCAGCGGCCCCGGCGGCACCACTCGCGTCGGGCGCAAGCGAGCGCGCTGTGCGGCGGGCGTCGCCGGATCTGAACCAGTGCGTCCCGGTGTAACCGCCACGAAGTGCCTCCTCGATCGTCCCTGCCTTCGTGCCGCTCGTGAAAAGTGGCACATACCCTGCGTACCAAGCCGGACCACGCTCGTCTGCCCATCAGGCCATGGCCTGCGATCGGCGGCGCTCAGCGGTCGGTGACCGGTCGATAGGCGGTTAACCCACTTCTGCCCGGCAGTGCGGCCGGATGGGTGAGTGCCAGCAGATGCTGCTGATCAACAGGGGTAACTCCTCTACAGAGAGCAACATTGACGGCACACCACCAGGGACTTCCCCGCCCCAGCGGGCGGGCCCTATCGGGTTACCGGCCGTGGCGGCAGAACGGCCGATGTCCGTCGTCGACGAGGATCAACAGTTCGTCGCCGGGCGGAACCCCCGCCTCGGTGTTGACGCCTAGCGCAGAGGGAAATCTCACGACATGGTTTCCGTCGCATGTCGCGCCCGCGACTGCCTTTAAGGTGAGCAACGCTGGCGAAACATTGGAGGTTGCATGCGCTCCCCGAAGGACTTCTTCGCGCCGCTCGCACTCGGCGCCCCCGAGCCGGTCCGCGAGGTCCCGTTCCGGCCGTCGCGGATGATCCATTTCTTCGACCCGAGCAACGAGAAGATGCGCTCGAAGGTGCCCGGCATCGCGGCCAAGGTCGACGTGCTGCTCGGCAACCTCGAAGACGCGGTGTCCGCCGACCGCAAGGATGCCGCCCGCGCCGGGCTGGTCGAGGCCGCCACGGCCACCGACTTCGGCGAGACGCAGCTGTGGACGCGCGTGAACAGCCTCGACTCCCCGTGGGTGCTCGACGACCTGATCACGCTGGTCACCGAGATCGGCGACAAGCTCGACGTCATCATGGTGCCGAAGGTGGAAGGCGCGCAGGACATCCACTACGTCGACCGCCTGCTCGCGCAGTTGGAGGCCCGCGCCGGGCTGGCCAGGCCGCTGCTGGTGCACGCGATCCTGGAGACGGCGAGCGGCGTCGCGAACGTCGAGGAGATCGCCGGGGCGAGCCCGCGCATGCAGGGCATCTCGCTCGGCCCCGCCGACCTCGCCGCCAGCCGCCGCATGAAGACGACCCGCGTCGGCGGTGGCCACCCCGGGTATTTGGTGCGCACCGATCCGGTCGGGGACGACCTCAACGAGGGCCGCACGACGTTTCAGCAGGACCTCTGGCACTACACCGTCGCGCGCATGGTGGACGCCTGCGCGATGCACGGGATCCTGCCGTACTACGGGCCGTTCGGGGACATCAAGGACGTCGTGGGCTGCGAGGATCAGTTCCGCAACGCCTTCCTGCTCGGCTGCGTCGGCGCATGGAGCCTGCACCCGGTGCAGATCGACATCGCCAAGAAGGTCTTCTCGCCGGCGCCGGCCGACGTCGCTTGGGCGCGGCGTGTCATCGCCGCGATGGGCGACGGCACCGGCGCCGTGATGATCGACGGGAAGATGCAGGACGACGCCACGTACAAGCAGTGCAAGGTCGTCGCCGAGCTGGCCGACGCGCTTGCCGCTCGCGACGCCGAGCTGGCGGACGCCTACGATCAGGCAACGAAAGAGGCCATGGCGAATGACTGAGCAACCGACCCTGCGCCCGAGGCGCTCGGTGCTGTACATGCCGGGTGCGAACGAGCGCGCCCTGGAGAAGGCCAAGACGCTCGACGCGGACGCCCTGATCCTCGACCTCGAAGACGCGGTCGCACCCGACGCGAAGGAAGAGGCCCGCGAGCGGGTCTGTGCGGCGGTGACATCCGGCGAGTACGGCACCCGCGAAGTGACGATCCGGGTGAACGGCATCGACACCGAGTGGCACGAGGCCGATCTGCGAGAAGCGGCCGCCGCCGGGCCGGACGCGATCGTCGTGCCGAAGGTCAACGCGGCCGCCGAGGTGCTGGCCATCGAGCGGGCGCTGGAGTTCGCGGGAGCACCCGAGCACACCAAGATCTGGGCGATGATCGAAACGCCGATCGCGATGCTGCGCGCGGCGGACATCGCTTCCGCGAGCGAGCGCCTGACGGTGCTGGTCATGGGCACCAACGACCTGGTGAAGGAGTTGCACGCCGAGTTCATGCCGGGCCGGATACCGCTGCTGGGCGGGCTGTCGCTCGCGCTGCTGGCCGCGCGGGCCACCGGCAAGGTGATCGTGGACGGTGTCTACAACGATGTGAAGGACGCGGAAGGCTTCGAGGCGGAGTGCGTGCAGGGCAGGCAGCTGGGCTTCGACGGCAAGACGTTGATCCATCCCGCGCAGCTGGCGGCGTGCAACGAGATCTTCGCGCCGTCGGAGGACGAGGTGTCGAGGTCGCAGAAGATCATCGAGGCCTTCGACGAGGCGCGGGCGGAGGGCAAGGGTGTGGTCACGGTCGACGGCCGGATGATCGAGAACCTGCACGTCGACAACGCCCGCCGCATCCTCACCCTGTCCGACGCCATCGCGAGCCGCGCCTAAGCCTCACCCCGCCGTGTCCGCGCTCCAGGCACACGCGTCCGCGCCCCAGGCACGGAAAGGCCTTACGCCTCCTCGCCGAGCGCCTGCCTGATGTCCTGCCACAGGTCATCGACGTCTTCCAGGCCGACGCTGAAACGCAGCAAGCCCGCCGGGACGTGGGAGTCGCTCGGCCTTGCCGCACGCCGCTCGACCGTGCTCTCCACGCCGCCGAGGCTCGTCGCGTGCCGGATCAGCTGAAGCCGCGAGCAGAACGCATCCGCCGACGCCGCGTCCGGCAGTTCGAACGCGATCATGCCGCCGCCCAGCGCCGGGTACCGCATGTGGTTCACCGCGGTGTGATCATCGAACCGCTTCGCCAGTTCGGCAGCCGTTGCCGACACGGCCGCGTAGCGCACCGGCAGTGTGCGTACGCCGCGCAGCGCCAGCCACGCCTCGAGCGCGCCCGGCGTCGCGCCACTGCGCATGCGCGAGTCCCGCATGGCCTTCGCGAGCCCCTCGTTCGCCGTCACCGTGATGCCGAGCAGCAGATCGCTGTGCCCGCCGATCAACTTGGTCGCGCTGTGCATGACGACGTCCGCGCCGAGGGCCAGCGGCTGCTGGCCGAGCGGAGTGGCGAAGGTGTTGTCCACCGCGACGATCGGCGGCTTGTCACTGGCCGCAGCGGCTGCCGTGATGGCGTCGATGGCAATCTCGTACAGGCTCGGGTTGGTCGGTGACTCGAGCCAGAGGAGGTCGACCTCGGCCGCCGCGGTGAGCCACGCCTGGCTGTCCGCCGGGTCGAGACGCCTGCCCCGCAGCCTGCCCTTGGCCTCCGCGTGCTGGAGCAGGTCGCGCATGCCCGCGTAGCTGTCGGTCGGCACCGCTACCTCGGCTCCGGCAGGCAACAGGTCGAACACCGCCGACACCGCGCCCATGCCCGAGGCGAACGCGGTGGCTTCGCCGCCTTCGAGTTCGCCGATGACCGCTTCCAGTGCACGCCACGTCTCGGTGCCGTCTTCCCTGGCGTATTCGAGGCCGAGGTGGGACGCGGGCACGATCGGTACGTTCGCCGGGGCATGCTCGCCGGACGGCCTGCCGCCGGTGATCGCCTTGGTGCGCGCTGAGTGGCTCACGCCGCGATCTTCCCACGCCGCACTTGACTGGGGGCGTGCCTTCGGTCACGGTAAAATATAGACATCCGTATAACGCGCTGGAGGAATCCATGGCAGGCGAGCATGTTGATGTGCTGATCGTGGGGGCCGGCGTGTCGGGAATCGGCGCCGCCTGCCACCTGAGGAGGGAATGTCCCGGCAAGTCGTACGCGATCCTGGAGCGCAGGACCGCGATCGGCGGCACCTGGGACCTGTTCCGCTACCCCGGAATCCGCTCCGACTCGGACATGTTCACCTTCGGCTACCGGTTCCGGCCGTGGCTCGACATGAAGGTCCTCGCCGATGGCACGTCGATCCGGCACTACGTCGAGGAGACCGCCGCCGAGTACGGCGTGACCGAGCACATCCGGTTCGGGCTGAAGGTGCTGCGCGCGAACTGGTCGAGCACCGAGAAGCGCTGGTCGGTCGAGGCACTGCGGGAGGAGACCGGCGAAGTCGAGCGGTACACCTGCGACTTCCTCCTCGGCTGCACCGGCTACTACAACTACGACACCGGCTACCGGCCGGACTTCCCCGGCGAGGACCGCTTCCGGGGCGATGTCGTCCACCCGCAGCACTGGCCGGAAGATCTCGACTACCAAGGCAAGCGCGTTGTGGTGATCGGCAGTGGCGCGACCGCGGTCACGCTGATACCCGCCATGGTGGACGAAGCCGCGCACGTGACGATGCTGCAGCGCTCGCCGACCTACATCGTCACGGTGCCCGCAACGGACGCCTTGTCCGCCGCACTGCAGAAGGTGCTGCCCACCAAGGCGGTCTACCAGCTCGCGCGAGGCCGCAACGTCGCGCTGCAGCGGCTGCTCTATTCGGCGGCCCGTCGCTTCCCCAACGCGGTGCGCAAGATCATATTGGCCGGGGTGCGACACCAGGTCGGGCCCGACGTCGACATGCGGCACTTCACGCCCCATTACGACCCCTGGGATCAGCGGCTCTGCATCGTCCCCAACGGCGATCTGTTCCGTGTCGTGCGCTCCGGCACGGCCTCGGTGGTCACCGATCACATCGAGACCTTCACCGAGGACGGCATCCGGCTCGAGTCCGGCGAGCACCTCGACGCCGACGTGATCATCACCGCGACCGGGCTCGACGTCCAGATGATGGGCGGCGCCGAGGTCAGTGTCGACGAGGATCCGGTGGTGCTGCGGGACCGGCTGGCGTACAAGAGCGTGATGGTCGGCGATGTGCCGAATGCAGCGCTCGTGTTCGGCTACGTCAACGCATCCTGGACGCTCAAGGCCGACATCGCGTGTGACTACGTCTGCCGCCTGCTCAACTACATGGACGAGCACGGGCACCGCGTCGCGGTCGCGCGACAGAACGGCGCCGAGTACGCCGAGGAGTCCGTGCTGAGCGCGCTGAACGCGGGCTACGTCCGGCGGGGCCAGACCGAGCTCCCACGGCAGGGCGTCAAGGCGCCGTGGCGGGTGTCGAACAATTACTTCAGCGACATCCCGCTGCTGCGGCTCGCACCGATCGACGACGGTGTCCTGACCTTCGACCCGGTAGCGCCGGATGCCGCCGTGGCGGACGAGGAGACCGCCGCCGCGTCGTAAGCGCGGGCTTTCACGTTCGTGAGTGGCTATCAGTGTTCTAACCCTGATCAGCACTCACGACCCGCCCGCCGACATGATCACGAGACCGGGAAGAGGGCTAGGCCCTCGAACAGAGTGGGCGAGGAGGCCATGGGGTCTGGGGCGCAGGCCCCAGAAATAGTGAACGACCTCCCTGGGGGAGGCCGTAGGCCGAACAGAGTGGGCGAGGAGGGAGTTGAACCCTCACGTCCTTTCGGACACACGGACCTGAACCGTGCGCGTCTGCCATTCCGCCACTCGCCCGAGTAGCTGCAACAGCTTAACGCAGCGCGCCAGGAGCCCTCGCCACGGGGGCTGCGGCCAAGCGCTGAAAGACGCCTTCAGTCCGTCTGACGAGGTGAAAGACGCTTTCAGTCCACCCAACGGACTGACCTGGGTTCCGCAGCAGCGGGTGTGGTCTAGTCGGTGAGTAGTGGCGTTGACCTGTGGATATGCCTCAGCGCCCGGTGACGGGGCGTGTCACTAGGCGCTGGCGTTCGTGCAGGTCAGGGTTTCGGGCTGATTTCGTTG
>WHSS01000076.1 GCA_009379975.1 Actinophytocola sp. | reverse complement strand
TGGACGCTGATCGGCTTCTTCGCCCACGGGCGGCTACTCGCACCGCCCTTGATCAGCTGAAAAACCGGCCCGTCGGGCGCTGCCATGCCCGCAGCCAGCCGTCACTGCGCCGAGCACGCGCCGCGACCGCACGGGACCTCCGCATCACTGCGCCGACCAGGCCGTCACCGTGCCGACTATCAGCCAAGATCCCGTCTGCATTTCCAATGATTGCGTCGTCTGCAAGATCAGCGACGGACAACAGTCGGATGACATGACCAACCAAGGAGACCGCGTTATGCGAAGAAAACAGGCACGACCAAGCCCACCACCAGCCCAAACACCGACAACTTCACATAACCGAAGACTTCACATCAGACGAGAAGCCGTACCAGCTCCTCGGTCACGCCCGCGAGGCGATCCCCGCCCGTCCCGGACACGATCTGAAGCAGGACTCGGAGTACGTCCGTCACGGGACCTGCTCGATCTTCGTGTGGGTCGAGCCCCTCGCCGGCCGGCGCCGGGTGAACGCCCGCCGCCAGCGGACGCGGATCGACTGGGCGCACGAGATCGACCAGCTGCTGACCACTGACTACCCGCACGTCGAACGCGTCGTGCTCGTCATGGACAACCTGAACACCCACACCCTCGGCTCGCTATACGACGCATTCGAACCCGCCAAAGCCCGCGACCTGGCAGGTCGCCTGGAACTGCACTACACGCCCAAGCATGGCTCCTGGCTCAACATGGCCGAGATCGAACTCTCCCGACTCTCCCGGCAATGCCTCGGCCGCCGCATCGACGACCTCGACCTGCTAGCAGGATCAGCAGCGCCGTGAGCGCGACCAGGAGCACCATCGCCTGGGCGAAGGCCGCCGTTGCCCGGACGCCGCCGTCCATGACCCGGTCGTCGAACCACGCACGGTGGCACGGGCCCGCGGGGCCGACATGTCGCGCCACACCTGGTCCACTGCGGACTCAATAGGCTCAGGTGGGCCAGCCGCAACCAGCACGTTCGCTTCAGCTGGAGCCGCCGCGAACCGCCAGCCGCGTTCCCTCCCGAGTCGTTCGACCGCGAGCGGACCGGTTCCACCCGGGGGCGCTCACCACGAGGGAGCGCACCGGGACGTGACCCAGCAACCAACCGGTCAGGTCCACCGCAGCGCTCCCTCCCGCCACGCATAGACGACGTCCGTTGCAAGCTCCCACTTGTCAGCGGCCCGACGTTACCGCTGCGGGATGCGGTGAAAGTTCCACGGAAGTGCCACGGAGATTCGGCGGAAGTTCCACACCCAACGCTAGAACAGGCATTCGATAGCGATGTAGTATCAAGGCCATGACCAGCACAAACGTCGACCTCCCGGCACCCGGCCCGCACGGCTGGTGGCAAGCCACCGGCCAGGACCTCACCGAGGCTCTCCGGGTGGCCGAACAGCTGCGCAATCGGGCCGAGGCGGTCTCGGCGGCGGTGCTGGCGGAGATGTCCTCGCGGGGTGTGTTCGCCACCTACGGTTATACGTCGCTGGTGGCGTTGCAGCGCGATCTGCTGCGGGTCTCGACGACCGAGGCGACGAAACGCGCCACCCGTGCGCAGTTGCTGCACCCGGTGCGCGAGGGCGCCAGTGAGAGGCCCGCGGCGGCGCCGTTGACTGCGCAGGCGGCGGCCGAGGGTGTGTTGAATCCGGGGCAGACCGATGCGATCGCCGAGATCATGGCCGCGATCCCCGCCGAGGTCGACGAGAACGAGCGTGCGGAGTATGAGAAGACGCTGCTGGATCTGGCCCGCCAGTCGCCTCCGGCGGTGGTGCGCCGCGCCGGCCGGCATCTGCTGGCCCTGCTTGATCCCGACGGGGCCGAACCTCCTGACGACGAACTCGCCGAACCGGAGCGGGAGTTGCTGTGGTCCTGGAGCCAACGCAACCGGTTCAAGCTACGCGGCACCCTCGACGCCGAATCCGGGCAACTGCTGGAAACCCTGCTCTCCGCGTTGGCGAAACCGAGACCCAAGGTCGATGGGATGCCGGACCAGCGCACCGCGGGCCAGCGCCAGGGCGATGCGTTCGCCGAACTGCTCGGTTTCACCCAGCGCGCCACCGAACGCCCCACCGAAGCGGGCGAGACGCCGGTGGTGACCGTATCGATGACTTTGGAACAGCTACTCCGGCGCGACCCACGCATGAGCGCCGACACCGCGGCCCAGCAGATGTTCACCGACACCCCAACCCTCAACTGGGAATGCCCGGTCACCGCCGAACAAGCCCGCCGGCTGGCGTGTGATGCCCGCCTCGTGCCCGCGGTGCTCGGCTCGGCGGGCGAGATCCTCGACCTCGGCCGCGAAACCCGCACCGCCACCCGAGCCCAACGCCGCGCACTGGCCGCCCGCGACGGCGGCTGTGTGATGTGTTCCCGCACCGTGCGCTGGTGCGAAGCCCACCACATCAAGTTCTGGGAACACGGCGGACCGTCCGATATCGACAATTTGTGTCTCTTGTGCACCGCGTGTCATCGGCTGGTGCATCACGCGGGCTGGGAGATCCGCATGGCCATCGACGGCAGACCCGAGTGCCTCCCGCCCGCCTGGCTCGACCCGGAACGCCAACCCCGACGCTTCACCGCACCCCACGTCGAACCCGTGGCCACCTAGCCGACGAATCACAACCACACCGGCCATCACCGACCGACGGAAAACACCGCCGGGCGGTGATGGCCGCACGCGGTTCGGATCCCTTCGCGCCCCCTGCGCGCCTTTCGGCGGGGCCTGCTCGCCACCCTGGCCGACGTCGAGGAGGCCCGACGACCTCCCTGAGAGGATCGAGATCAAGCAGATCTGCCAGCAAGCGCGACATCCGACGTGGTTTCGTGCGGAAGTTGAGCCCGGTGGACCGCCGCTATCAGGACTCCGGCAACCCAGCGAAGGCGCCTAGTAGTGTGCTGCGCCCTCGCCGACGAATTTGATCAACCTCCCGAGGTGAGTGACGGAGATTTGTCCTGTTCACCCGTATTTCGCTGTCGCCAGCCTCGGGAGGTTGATTAGGAAGAGCGCTCCCACGTCCCTCAGGCCGGGTCGGTCGCCGCGCGCAATGCGGATTCTCGCCGCGAGCGACCACTTCGTCCGAAGATGAAATGATCAGCGCACTGCGGGGCGCCCGCGGGTGTGTCACCCAGTTGGCGCCGCTCACCGAGCGGATTCTCGAGCAATGCCCAGAGCTGGAGCTGTTCGCCGTCGGCCGGGGCGGGCCGGTCAATGTCAACCTGGATGCCGCCGCGCGCCACGGCGTCACAGTGACCAGCGCTCCCGGCCGAAACGCCACGGCCACCGCCGAGCACACCATCGCGATGATCTTGGCGGCGGTCCGCCGGATTCCCGGCGTGCACAGCGAGCTCAAACAGGCCGTCTGGCGCGGCGACTACTACCAATACGACCAGGTCGGCATCGAGCTGAGCCGTGCATGCGTCGGGCTGGTCGGTTACGGCGCTATCGGCAAGCGCGTTGCCAAGACCCTCAAGGGCTTCGGTGTCCGCGTGCTCGTGACGGACCCCTACATCGCGGCAGACGCCCTGACTGACGTGGACGAATCCGTCGGGCTGCTCGACTACGACGCTGTCTGCGATGCACTCGACTCCGGCCACAAGGTCTATTATGGACAGTTCGATGATGATGCGCGGCTGGGCTTGACGTATCACCGGGCCAGGCCGAGGCGTGAGGTGCTGCTCCCCGGCAGCCTCGGACATGTCGCCGCTCAGGACGCTCTCCCAACTCCCTGACGCCGGTGCTTTGACCTGCGGTACGCATCGACGGCCTTGCGCGAGCTGCGCCAGATGCCGTCCGCTCCTTGTACGGCGTCCAACCGGCCCCGCTGTGCCGCGTGCCGCAATGCCGCCAGAGTGACGTCCTCGGCCACCAGAGCGGTCAGCGGTACCAGCCGGGCGGGGCCTGCCACGTTGGGCACTATGAACCGGTTGAGGTTGTCGTACATGGCAGCCCGAGCGATCAACTCACCCCAGCGCTCCGAAATCTCCCGCGTCCGCCCGCTGCATCGCAGCGAGGTAGTGCCACGGCTACACTCCTTGGTCATCAGATGCCACCCTGCTTGACCGTCTGCGCGTCGAGTTGCGCACATGGGCGGTTCAACCGGTACACGCGGCATTGTTCGGATCTAGTGCGCGTGGTGACGGTTCCGTCGACTCCGATATTGACCTGGTCCTCGTTCGACCAGACGGCGTCGTGGAAGATGATCCACCGTGGGCGGATCAGGTCGACCGGATGCAGGGCCGCGTAACGGCGTGGGCCGGCAACGATTGCCAGATGTTCCAGGTCGACCGGGCTCGGCTGGCCGAACACCTGCGTGCGCGCGACCCGCTGCTGGACGAACTGCGCCGGGATGCGATCACGCTCGCCGGAGAAGATATCAGCACCGTCCTGCGCGGGCTCCCCACAGCGGAGGCCGATCGATGAGCCCACGTCAGACTGGGCGGTCCCAGGCATGCGACCGCCGCCAGGTCCGCACGCGGCTCAATCAAGCACGAGCGTTTCTCGAGGTCGCCGAGTTGGTGGGAACTGAGCAGAACGAGGTGGCATCGAACGGGCAGGCGATGGCTCGTGACCTCGCCCGTCTTCTCTCCATCACGGACGATGCCCACTACGGGTTGCTACACGTAGGCCGTTCGCGCGCCGCGGCGGCATTGCGGCAAGCCAGGCGGCTCGTGGACACCGCCGCCGCACACGTCGAATGATCGCGTTGAAGCGCCCCGCCCCGTTCACATGGGGGACCGCTGCGCCTTGATGCTGTCCGAGACCGAGCCCAATGCGACGTTGGGTACCTATTCCGTATCCAACGCCACATTGGGCTCGTCGTCGCGGTCAACTCCGTGCGCTTCAGCTCGGCATCGCCTGCCGCGTCAGTTCAGCGGCGAGTAGTGGTCGAGCATCTCCGCGAACGTTTCGAACGCCGGTTTGGACACCCCATACGGGGCCTCGAGGTGGATGCTGAAGTCGAAGCCCAGCTCACCGACGCCGTCGACGATCCGCTTGTACAGCTCGACGAGCTCCCGCTTGCGCTCGGCGAAGGAGACCTCCGTGAGCTTGGCTACGAACTCTTGCTCCGCCTTCACGGCCAGGTTGCCGGGATCCTGGATGAGCCAGTCGATCAGGTGCACCCTGCTCTCCGCGGCGGGCACGAAGCCGAAGGACAGCAGCAGGTGGGGCCGATGGCTTGTCTGTTTGGCGAAGTCATCGAGGAACCCGACGATCGCGTCGGAGAACAGCAGTTGCGTCATCCCATAAGTGGCGCCGCGCTCGCATTTGAAGGTGAAGCGGCCCCGCTCGCCCTCCCTGGTGGGGATCAGGATGGCGCCGCGGTTGGGCACCAGGTCGGCGAACTCGGCAAGCGCGTCGGTTGGCGCCATGCCCGGGCCGTCGCCGTCGTTCATGGTGCGGGGCACACCGACGAAGGCGATCCCGTCCATTCCCGCCTCACACAGCCGCGTGAGGCGCTCGGCCAGCCGCGGCTTGTCGTGGAACGCGGTGACCTGGGTGCACAACCCGCGCATGTCGCCCAGCTCCGGACGCACCGCGTGCCAGAAGTCCAGCACGTCCATCCGCGGCTTCAGCTCCACCGGACGGTCATCGTCCTCCGCGATCATGCCGGGGATCATGACGTGCCGGATGGCGTCGGACAGGCCGCTGATCCTGCAGTGCTCGGCGACCTTCTGGCCTTCCTCGACGGCCCGCTGTGTGCCGCCCTCGACCTCGGGCGGCACCAGCTCGAGCGCGATGGTCTTCATCTCACATCCCAACCTGGGTGTCTTCGGTCCTGTGGTCGATCAATCAATAGCGGTAGTGATCCGGCTTGTAGGGGCCCTCGACGTCGACGCCGATGTAGGAAGCCTGCTCTTTGGAGAGCTTGGTGAGCTTGACACCGAGCGCGTCCAGGTGCAGCCGCGCCACCTTCTCGTCGAGGTGCTTGGGCAGCACGTAGACCTGCTTTTCGTACTCGCCAGGCTTGGTGAACAGCTCGAGCTGCGCGATCACCTGGTTGGTGAAGCTGTTGGACATCACGAAGCTCGGGTGGCCGGTCGCGTTGCCCAGGTTCAGTAGCCTGCCCTCGCTCAGCACGATGATCGAGTGTCCGTCGTCGAAGGTGTACTCGTGCACCTGCGGTTTGATCTCGACCTTGGTGACGCCGGGAGTCTTCTCCAGGCCCGTCATGTCGATCTCGTTGTCGAAATGCCCGATGTTGCCCACGATCGCCTGGTGCTTCATCTGCGCCATGTGCTCGGCGGTGATGATGTTGAAGTTGCCGGTGGCGGTGACGAAGATGTCCGCTCGCGAGATCACATCCTCGATGGTGGCCACCTCGTAGCCCTCCATCGCGGCCTGCAGCGCGCAGATCGGGTCGACCTCGGTGACGACGACCCGCGCGCCCTGACCGCGGAGCGACTCCGCGCAGCCCTTGCCGACGTCGCCGAAGCCCGCGACGACCGCGACCTTGCCGCCGATGAGCACGTCGGTCGCGCGGTTGATGCCGTCGACCAGCGAGTGGCGGCAGCCGTACTTGTTGTCGAACTTCGACTTCGTCACCGAGTCGTTGACATTGATCGCCGGGAACAGCAGATCCCCGGTCTTCGCGAATTCGTACAGCCGGTGCACGCCCGTGGTGGTCTCCTCGGTGACGCCCTTGATGCCCTCGGCGATCCTGGTGAACCGCTTCGTGTTGGCCGCGAGGCTCTCGCGCAGCGTGGCCAGCACGACCTTGTACTCGTCCGGGTCGTCCGCCTCGGTGGCAGGCACCGCGCCTGCCGCCTCGAACTCGACACCCTTGTGCACCAGCAGCGTGGCGTCCCCGCCGTCGTCGAGAATCATGTTCGGGCCGTCGTCGCCGAACTGGAACAGCTGGTCGGTGCACCACCAGTAGTCCTCGAGCGTCTCGCCTTTCCACGCGAACACCGACACGCCTTGCGGCACCTCAGGCGTTCCGTTGGGGCCCACCACGACGGCGGCGGCCGCCTCGTCCTGGGTGGAGAAGATGTTGCAGGAGACCCACCGAACATCAGCACCGAGGTCCGTCAACGTCTCGATCAGCACGGCCGTCTGCACCGTCATGTGCAGCGAGCCCGCGACCCGTGCGCCGGCCAGCGGCTTGGACGCGGCGAACTCCCGGCGCGTCGCCATCAGGCCGGGCATCTCGTGCTCGGCCAGCCGGATCTGGTGCCGGCCGGCCTCGGCAAGCGACAGGTCCGCGACGGCGAACTCGAGGCCGTCCACATTCCGCAACTTCGCGCTCATGACATCCCTTCGTTGTGCATTATGTGTTGAAGTACTTCGCTTCCGGGTGATGGGCGACGATGGCGTCCGTCGACTGCTCCGGGTGCAGCTGGAACTCCTCGGACAGCTTCACGCCGATCCGGTCGGGCTGCAGCAGATCCACGATCTTCGCCCTGTCCTCGAGGTCGGGGCATGCGCCGTAGCCGAGCGAGAACCTGGCTCCGCGAAAGCCCAGCTTGAAGAACTCGGTGACGTCATCGGGGTCCTCTTCGGCCACTGACGCACCGGAGGCCCATCGCAGCTCGGAGCGCACCCGGCGGTGCCAGTACTCGGCCAGCGCCTCGGTGAGCTGCACGCCGAGCCCGTGGACCTCGAGGTAGTCACGGTAGGCGTCGGACGTGAACAGGCCGTCGGCGTACTCGGCGATCGGGTCGCCCATGGTCACCAACTGCAGCGGTAGTACATCAACCTCACCAGCCCGAGCCGCCAATTCCCGCGGCCGGAAGAAGTCGCTCAGGCACAGCCTGCGGTCCCGCGACTGGCGCGGGAAGGTGAACCGGCACCGCTCATCGGCGTCCGGCGCGGGATCGGCAAGGACGACGAGGTCGTTGCCGTCGGAGACGCACGGGAAGTAGCCGTGCACCACGGCGGCGTGCCGCAGGATGCCCTGGGTGGACAGCTCGTCGACCCAGTGCCGCAGCCTAGGCCTGCCCTCGCTCTCCACGAGCTCCTCGTAGGTGGGACCGCCCTTGCCGCGGGCACCCTTGAGTCCCCACTGGCCCATGAAGGTCGCGCGCTCGTCGAGCATCGCCAGGTAGTCGGCGACGGCGATGCCCTTGACCACGCGCGAGCCCCAGAACGGCGGCGACGGCACGGGCACGTCGACGGCCACGTCCGAACGTGCAAGCGCCGGCCCCGCGGCCTCGGGCTGCTGCGCCTTGCGCTTTTCGGCGATCCGCAGCGACCGCTCCCGGCGCGCCTTGCGCTCGGCCTTTTTGGCAGCGTCCACAGCATCTTCTCTGGGGGTCTCGCCGCGCTTGATCGCCATCAGGCGGTCCATCAGGTTCAGGCCCTCGAAGGCGTCCTTGGCGTAACGGACGTCGCCCTCGTAGACCTCGTCCAGGTCGTTCTCCACGAAGGTCCTGGTCAGCGCGGCGCCGCCGAGCATCACGGGGAACTTGTCCGAAACCCCGCGGGAGTTCATCTCCTTCAGGTTGTCCTTCATGATCACGGTGGACTTGACCAGCAGGCCGGACATGCCGATGGCGTCGACCCGGTGCTTCTCGGCGGCGTCGAGGATCGCGTTGATCGGCTGCTTGATCCCGATGTTGACGACGTCGTAGCCGTTGTTGGACACGATGATGTCGACGAGGTTCTTGCCGATGTCGTGCACGTCGCCCTTGACCGTGGCCAGCAGCAGCTTGCCCTTGCCGCGCCCTTCACCCTCTCCTTCACTGTGCTCTTCGATGTACGGCTCGAGGTGCGCCACCGCCGCCTTCATCACCTCGGCCGACTGCAGCACGAACGGCAGCTGCATCTGGCCGGAGCCGAACAGTTCACCGACCACCTTCATGCCGGCGAGCAGGTTCTCGTTGATGATCTCCAGCGGCGGCTTCTCCTGCCGTGCTGCTTCGAGATCGTCCTCGAGTCCGTTTCGTTCGCCGTCGACGATGCGCTTCTCCAGCCGCTCGAACAGCGGCAGCTTCGCCAGCTCCTCGGCCCGCGACTCCCTGGTCGACGACGCGGTCTTGCCCTCGAACAGCGACATCAGCTTCTGCAGCGGATCGTAGCTCTCTTCGGCGTCGGTCTCCTGCCTGCGCCGGTCGTAGACCAGATCGAGCGCCACCTGACGCGGCTCGTCCTCGATCTTGGTCATCGGCAGGATCTTGGAGGAGTTCACGATCGCCGAATCGAGGCCTGCCTCACGACACTCGTTGAGGAAGACCGAGTTGAGCACCTGCCGCGCAGCCGGGTTGAGGCCGAACGACACGTTGGACAGGCCCAGCGTGGTCTGCACATCGGGGTGGCGCTGCTTCAATTCCCGGATGGCGTTGATCGTCTCGATGGCGTCCTTACGGACCTCCTCCTGACCGGTGGTGATCGGGAAGACAAGGCAGTCGATGATGATCGCGGACTTGTCGAGACCCCAGTTGGTGGTCAGGTCCTCGATGGCACGCTCGGCCACCCGCAGCTTCCACTCGGCGGTGCGCGCCTGACCCTCCTCGTCGATACAGGTGATGACGACGGCGGCGCCGTGCTCGACGGCCATCCGCATGACCTGGTCGTAGCGGCCACCAGGCTCGACGCCGTCCTCGTAGTTGACCGAGTTGATCGCGCACCGGCCACCGAGGTGCTCGAGCCCTGCCCGCACCACGTCGGCCTCGGTGGAGTCCACCGTGATCGGCAGCGTGGACGCCGTCGCCAACCGTGAGGCAAGCTCCCGCATGTCCCTCGTGCCGTCGCGGCCCACGTAGTCGACACACAGGTCTAGCATGTGCGCGCCCTCCCGGGTCTGCGCCTTGGCGATCTCGACGCAGTCCTCGTAGCGTTCATCGAGCATCGCCACACGGAACGCCTTGGAGCCGTTGGCGTTGGTGCGCTCACCGATGTTGAGGATCGAAGCGTCCTGCTCGAACGGCATCGCCTGATACACCGAGGAGATGGACGGCACGACCTCGGGCGTACGCCGCACCGGGGTCAGGTCCGATACGGCTGCCACCACGGCGCGCACATGGTCGTTCGTTGTGCCGCAGCAGCCACCGACCAGCCGCGCACCGAAGTCGGTGACGAACCCGGCGATCGCCTCGGCCAGCTCGTCCGGCTGCAACGGGTAGACCGCGCCGTTCGGGCCGAGCTCTGGCAGGCCCGCGTTGGGCATGACCGAGATCGGCACCGTGGCGTGCTGAGCGAGCACCCGAAGGTGCTCGCTCATCTCGGCAGGACCGGTGGCGCAGTTCATGCCGATCATGTCGATGCCGAGCGGCTCGAGCGCCGTCAGCGCGGCGCCGATCTCGGAGCCGACCAGCATCGTTCCCGTCTGTTCGACGGTCACCTGCGCGATGATCGGCACCCGCCTGCCGAGCTGCGCCATGGCCCGCTTCGCACCGACGATCGCCGCCTTGGTCTGCAGCAGGTCCTGCGATGTCTCAACCAGCACGGCGTCGATGCCACCGTCGAGCATGCCGAGCGTGTTCTCGACGTAGGCGTCGCGCAGGTCGGCGTACGGCGCGTGCCCCAGCGTCGGCAGCTTCGTGCCCGGCCCCATCGAGCCGAGCACGAACCGGGGCTTGTCCGGCGTCGAGAACTCGTCGGCGGCCTCGCGGGCGAGCACGGTGCCCATCTCGGCGATCTCGCGGATCCGCTCGGTGATCCCGTACTCGGCGAAGTTGGCCAGGTTGGTACCGAAGGTGTTGGTCTCGATGGCGTCGGAGCCTGCCTCGAGGAATCCCCGGTGGATCGAGCTGACCACGTCCGGCCGCGTCTCGTTAAGGATCTCGTTGCAGCCCTCGAGCTGGGTGAAGTCGTCCAGTGTCAGGTCGTAGCCCTGCAGCGCGGTCCCCATGCCGCCGTCGGCGACGAGCACCCGCTTGTCGAGCTCGGTCAGAAACGGACTCGGCATCATCACACCCTGAGCTTGGACTCGATTTCGGCGGCCGCCTCGTTGCCGTAGGTCCTGGCGATCCGGTCCGACAGCTCCGACCGGTCCAGGGTGTACTCCTGGGTCCCGACGGTCTCCAGCACGGTGGTCGCCAGCGTGCACCCGATCTGCGCGGCCCGCTCGATGCTCAGCTGCACGTGCCTGCCCCACAGGAACCCGGCGCGGAAGGCGTCGCCGATCCCGGTGGGCTCGGCCTCCTTCTTCACCGGCACGGCGGGCACGGTCACCGGCTCGTGGCCGCGGCCCTCGATCCGCACGCCGTCGGCGCCTTGGGTCATCACCCACCGGTCGACGCGGTCGAGTACCTCATCGGCCGTCCACCCGGTCACCTTCAACAGCAACGATCGCTCGTACTCGTTGGTGAACAGGTAGCTGGCGCCCGCGATGAGCTCACGCACGTCCGGCCCGTCCATGCGGGCCAGCTGCTGGGACGGGTCGGCCGCGAACGGATAGCCGTGCTCCCGGCAGTCCCTGGTGTGGCGCACCATCGCCACCGGGTCGTTCGGCGCGACGATCACGAGATCGAAAGGGCCGCCGGCGCGGGCGGCGACGGCCTTGAGGTCGATCTCGCGCGCCTCGGCCATCGCGCCGGCGTAGAACGAGGCGATCTGCGCCTGCGTCGAGTCGCTGGTGCATAGGAACCGAGACGTGTGCTTGGTCTGCGAGACGTGCACCGACTTGGTGTCGACGCCGTGGCGCTCCAGCCACGATCGGTACTCGGCGAAGTCGGCGCCGACCGCGCCGACCAGTGTCGGAGACATGCCGAGGCTGCCGAGGCCGAAGGCGATGTTGGCGGCCACCCCGCCCCTCCGGACCTCGAGCTCGTCGACGAGGAAGGACAGCGAGACCTTCTCCAGCTCATCGGTGATGAACTGGTCGGAGAACCGGCCGGGGAACACCATGAGATGGTCGGTCGCGATGGACCCGGTCACGGCGATGCGCATGCGGAGCACTCCTTCTGGGAGTTGGTCGTAGGCACTTCTGTGGGATCTGGAATCTTTGCCGCCGGCGTGTCTTCAGGCCTTGGCGGCGTCCTTCAGCGCGGCGGCGCGGTCGGTGCGCTCCCACGGCAGGTCCAGCTCCTCGCGGCCGAAGTGCCCGTACGCCGCTGTCGGTGCGTAGATCGGACGCAGCAGGTCGAGGTCGCGGATGATGGCAGCGGGCCGGAGGTCGAAGACCTCGGCGATGCCGTCGCGGATCCGCTCGGGCGCGACGGCCTCGGTGCCGAAGGTCTCCACGAACAGCCCCACCGGGGCCGCCTTGCCGATGGCGTAGGCGACCTGGATTTCCACCCGCCCTGCCAGCCCCGCGGCGACCACGTTCTTGGCCACCCAGCGCATCGCGTAGGCCGCCGAGCGGTCGACCTTCGACGGGTCCTTCCCCGAGAAGGCGCCGCCGCCGTGGCGGGCCATGCCGCCGTAGGTGTCCACAATGATCTTGCGGCCGGTCAGCCCCGCGTCGCCCATCGGGCCGCCGACGACGAACCGCCCCGTCGGGTTGATCAGCCTCCTCGGCTCGTCGGCGTCGAGGCCGAGGGCGGCGATCTCCGGCGTGATCACCTTGTCGACCACGTCGACGGCGAGCGTCTTGTCGAGGTCGATGCCGTCCGCGTGCTGTGTCGACAGCACCACGGTGTCCAGCCGCACCGGCTTGTCACCGGCGTACTCGATGGTCACCTGGGTCTTGCCGTCCGGGCGCAGGTAGTCGATCGCGCCGGAGTTGCGCGCTTCGGTCAGCCTGCGCGACAGGCGGTGCGCCAGCGCGATCGGCATGGGCATCAGCTCCGGCGTGTCGTTGCACGCGTAGCCGAACATCAGGCCCTGATCGCCGGCACCCTGCTTGTCGAGGTCGTCGAGCGCATTCTCCAACCGCGACTCGTATGCGGTGTCCACGCCCTGGGCGATGTCGGGGGACTGCGCGTCGATCGCGACGTTCACGCCGCAGGAGTTCCCGTCGAAGCCCTTGTCCGACGAGTCGTAGCCGATGTCCAGGATCTTCTGCCGCACCAGGCCGGGGATGTCGGCGTAGGCCTCGGTGGTCACCTCGCCGGCGACATGCACCTGGCCGGTGGTGATCAGCGTCTCCACGGCGACCCTGCTGTGCGGGTCGGCGGCCAGCATCGCGTCCAGAATGGTGTCGCTGATCCCATCACACATTTTGTCCGGGTGGCCCTCGGTGACGGACTCGCTGGTGAACAGGCTTCGATGAACGGTCACAGTTTCGTCCTCAATCTCGTGTCGACTCGTGCTCACGAACGGGCGTGGAAGATACCCCAGGCGAGATTGCCCGCGCGGCCTCCCTCCACCCAGTGCTTCAGGCCGGCCTTCATGCGGGTCAGGTACTGCTCGCTGACGCTGCCCGAGATCTCGCGCTCCCGGCGCTCGGTCTCCTCGAGCACCCGGTTGTAGTGCGTGGCCAGCTGTGGCGTCAGGTTCTCGAACTCGATCGAGAACATCCCCGATCGTCGCAGCTCGCGCTCGTAGAACGATGGCGAGCCCATCGTGTCCAGGTGCAGCCGGTCCAGGATCGGGGCAAGGGACTCCTTGTCGCAACCATCCGAGGCCATCGGGTCGGTGTAGACGAACTCGCCGCCCGGCCGCAGCACCCTGGAGACCTCCTGCAGCACGCGAACGCGGTCACCACTGTGCAGCATGGCGTCCTGCGACCAGACCACGTCGAACTGGTTGTCCTCGAACGGCAGGTCCTCGAACGAGCCGTCGACGACGTTGATCAGGTCGTTCAGGCCCTGCTCGGCGGTCAGCCTGCGGTTGCGCTCGTTCTCGACTTCGCTGAGGTTCAGGCAGGTGACGTGGCAGCCGTGCGCCTTGGCGATCTGGCGCGCCGCGCCGCCGTAGCCCGACCCGACGTCGAGCACCCGCGTGCCGGCAGTGAGGGAGACCTTCCCGGCCATGCGCTCCACGGTCCGCTTACTCGCCGACGCGATCTCCTCTTCGGGGTGCTCGTAGAGGCCGACGTGGATGTCCTCGCCGCCCCAGATGGTGAAATAGAAATTGTCGGCGTCGTCGGAGTTGTAGTAGTCGCGCGCGACATTGACCGCGGCCGAGTACTTCATAGGATCGTCCTCGCCGTCGTTCACATATCTCTTGTCGGCCACGTGAATCAGGAAATCAGGCTCGTCGATCGCGAACGTTTCCTGAAAATCTCCATATGTGTCGACGCGCTGAAAACCTACCTCGCGCATCAGCCTGCGCGTGTAATCCTTGCGCAGCGGGAACATATTCAGGTGATATTCCGATTGATCGGGAAATGTGTATCGGAATCGCGCGAGGCCCTCGTCGACGTGCTCGGGCGCCGCGGTCACATCCTCGCCGCAGTAGTAGTAGGTGTGCTTGCTCGAGAAGCCGTTGTCCAGGATCGCGTCGTAGTTGCGCTGGTCGAGGATTAGGATGCCGTCGTGCTTGAGCACGGCGTAGAACTCGGCGAGCGATTTGCGCCGGTCGCGCTCGGAGAACAGGTGGGTGAAGGAGTTGCCGAGGCAGATGACGGCGTCGAACTTGCCGTGGAGGTCACGGCCGAGCCACCGCCAGTCGGCGTGCACGACACGCAGGATGTGGCCGCCGTAGCGCTGGCCGTTCTCAAAGGCCTTCGCCAGCATCTCGGGAGCGCCGTCGACGCTCAGCGTGTCGAAGCCTTCTTCGAGCAGTCGCACCGAGTGGAACCCGGTCCCGGTCGCCACGTCGAGAACGGACTCGACACCACGCGATTTCAGCAGGTCGATGAAGAAGCTTCCCTCGCTGACGTAGCGGCGCTTCCAGTCGATCAGATCGTCCCACTTCTCGACGAAGCCTTTGACGTACTCGTCGGTGTAGTGGTCGGTGTCGCGGACCTCGAGCGGATTCGCGCCGAAGTCCTGCGCCGCCCGGCTCTCGCCTGTCGCGGACTGGTCGGCTTCCGCATCAGCTGGGCCATGCGTGGTGCTGGTCATCGCGTTCCCTTCCAAGTAAGGCCGTGTCCTTGCTGCGCCCTCGCTCGCGTCGAAGTCTCATCTCGGCTCGCTCGTTCCCGCTGTTGCAGTTTTCCTCCATATACCGCGTCGAATTCGGCCGGAATTGCGCAGCGCGAAACCGCGGTTCGCGCGCTGAGTCGGTGAATGCGCGGCAGGCAACGCGCCGCTGGCGCGCATTCAACCTTGGGCCGCGAGCCTGACGTCGGCTCAGTCATTCACCCCGACCTGGCAGAAGAGGCGGGAGATCCTCGTCGATCCCCGCAAAACCGCTCGATCTCAATCTATGGCAAATCTCCCGAACTGCAATAGTGCGATGGCGTGAAATCCGTTCTCACCCATTGTGCAACCTCGGAGGGTGACATTCGTGCGCTCCGGCGCGCAATAATGGTGCCCTCCGGGAGCGCATACCGCCTGCTAGTCGCGCTGTAGTCGCGCTGTAGTCGCGCTATGTGGTCACCCGCCGGGGACGCGGTTCCCGCAGCGACCACGCATGAGCTCCGCTTCACTCGTTTAGAGCAGTCACCCATCACCCAGGGTCAAATTCAGCGGTTTCATGGCCTCGAGCGTTCACCTTGCCGGCGGCATGCGGGAGCTTTGGGAGCTTAGTGGCGGGCGCCACAACGAGCGGATCGCGGACTTGATCAGCCTCCCGAGGTGAGTGACGGAAAGTTGTCCGGTTCGCCGGGATTTCTCCGTCACCGGCCTCGGGAGGTTGATCAACTCGGCGACAGGCGTCGTTGCCGGGAAACTCGGATGCGGTGAGCTGCGGTTTCCGGCATGTTGGTCCCGACCATCGATAAGGAAGGGCTCGCGAATGCTGCAGGGTGATGTCGGGCTGGAGCTGGGGGCCAGGGTCGCGGCCGCCTTGAGGGCAGGGCTGGAAGTCGACCTCAGTCCGTTCGAGGCGTTGGTCCGACCCTCCACCCGCGTCGGCGCGGACTACCAGTGCGACGTGGCGATGAGCCTGGGGAAGCAGCTTCGCAGCGCTCCTCGCGAAATCGCCCGGGTGCTCGTCGACAACCTCGACGCCGATGACATGGTGGCCGGTCTGGCGATCGCCGGTCCCGGGTTCGTCAACATCACGTTGCACGATGAGTGGCTGGCAGGCCGCGGCGGCGCTGCTGGGCGATACGCGGCTCGGCGCCCCGGTGGCCGAGCGCCCGCGTCGGTTCGCTCTCGACTACTCCAGCCCGAACGTGGCCAAGGAGATGCACGTCGGGCACTTGCGATCGTCGATCATCGGGGACGCGATCGGCGGGCTGCTGCGCTTCGCCGGCCACGAGGTCGTACCGCACAACCACCTCGGTGACTGGGGCACCCCGTTCGGGATGCTCATCGAGCACCTGATCGACGAGGGCTGGGCCGGCGCGCGCGACCCGGCGCGGCACACCATCACCGACTTGAACAACTTCTATCAGGCGGCGCGCCAGAAGTTCGACGCCGACGAAGCCTTCGCCGGCCGCGCCCGCCGGCGGGTCGTGCTCCTGCAGGGCGCCGATGAGCGAGCTCTCGGGCTGTGGCACGAGCTGGTGGCCGAGTCAACGCGCCACTTCGAGGCGGTATACGACCTGCTCGGCATCGAGCTCACCGGTGAAGACATCTACGGGGAGAGCTTCTACAACCCGTTCCTGGGCGATGCCGTCGACGAACTGGAAGCGAAAGGGCTGACCGAGGTCAGCGACGGCGCGGTGTGCGTGTTCCCGCCCGGATTCACCAACCGCGAAGGTGACCGGCTGCCGTTGATAGTGCGTAAGCGCGACGGCGGCTACGGCTATGCGGTCACCGATCTGGCCACGGTGCGCTACTGGACGCGCGAGCGCGGCTGCACCGACCTGCTCTACGCGGTCGGCGCACCGCAGGCCCAGCACTTCGCGATGATCTTCGAGGCATCGCGGCATGCCGGTTGGCTCGGCGAAGACGACAGCGCGGTCCACATCGGGTTCGGCAGTATCGTCGGCGCCGACGGCAAGACCATCCGCACCCGCGCGGGCGGGTCGGTCAAGCTGGCCGAGTTGTTGACCGAGGCCATCGACCGTGCGGCCGCGATCGTGGCGGAGCGCACCGAACTCGACGCCGCCGAGCGCGCCGAGGTCGCCCGTGCGGTCGGGATCGGCGCGGTCAAGTACGCCGACCTGCGCAACGATCGCGAGAAGGACTATGTCTTCGACTGGGACCGCATGCTGGCCATGGACGGCAACACCGCCGTCTACCTGCAGTACGCCAACGCCCGCATCCTGTCGATCCTCCGCAAGGCAGGCGAGGTCCCCGGCGAGGGAACCCATGTGGTGCTGCGCGAGCCCACCGAACGTGCCCTCGTGCTGCAGTTGCTGCGGTGGCCGGCAGCGGTGCGTGCCGTGATCGAGGGCTACGCCCCGCACAAACTGTGCACCTACCTCTACGACACCGCGACGGCGTTCTCCGCCTTCTATGAGAACTGCCCCATTCTCGCCGCGAGCACCCCCGCGGAAATCCGGAGTTCCCGGCTTGTGCTCGCCCAGGTGACCTCGAATTCGCTTACCCTCGGAATGTCGCTGCTCGGCATCCGAGCACCACAACGGCTCTGACCTGAACGATGGAAGCTCTCCGAGTCGATCAACCTACCCCACCGTGTGGTGGGGTAGGTTGATCAAGTTCGGTGGTGGCGAGCCGCATGCTGGGGTGGAGTGAGTGGACCCTTCAGTCCGTTGAGCGGACTGAAAGCGTCTTTCAGCGCGGGGTTGGCACTGGGCGTCACGGTTTGCGCAGCACGCCGCCGTACTCGTAGACGCTGGTGTTGGTCTCGGTGGTGCCGACGTAGCGGTAGAGGTCGGGCGGGACCGGGTCCAGCGCGGGCTGGTCCGGGTCGGGTCGCCAGTCCTTGAGATTGACCAGGCCCGGCTCGAGGGGCTCCAGGCCGTCGAAGAAGGCGTCGACCTCGGCGGGGGTGCGGGTTTGCCACGGGATGCCCCAGCCGTTGAGCCGCTCGCTCATCTTGGCGCCTTCGACGGGGTCGTCGTTGACGACCTGCGACATCGCCAGGTAGCTCCCCGATACCGCTAGGTCGTCGATGATGTGACGCAGGGCGTGACGGGGGCCTTGGCCGAGATCGTCGGTGTCCTGGAGGTGGTGGCCGATGGACAGGAACAGCACCGCTACGGGTTCCGAGAAGTCGATGAGGCGGCGGGTGTCGGGATGCTCCAGGATCGTTTCGGGTTCGCGCATGTCGGCGGTGATGACCGTGGCCCGCTCGTCGTCGGCCAGGAAGGCCCTGCCGTGCGCGAGCACGATGGGGTCGATATCGACGTAGACGACGCGCACGTCAGGGGCGAACTGCTGTGCGACCTGGTGGACGTTGTTATTGGTGGGCAGGCCGCACCCCAGGTCGATGAACTGCCGGACACCGGCGTCGCGGACCAGGTAGCGCACGGCACGGTACAGGAACTCGCGGTTCTGCCTGGCGATGTCGACGCACTCCGGGAAGCCCTGGTGCATGTCGAGGACGGACGCGCGGTCGATCTCGTAGTGGTCCTTGCCGCCGAGCATCCAGCCGTACGCCCTGGCGGACGTGGGCCTATCCAGTGGGATGGGGATCTCAGCTGGTTGGTCGTCTGCGGTCATGCACTACCCCCGCCTCTCAGCGTGTCATTCGGCATCGATGTGGCGCCGACCATAGCCGACAAGCTCCGCGCACCGCACCGGCCCCGGGCGAGGGGCGCTCGGGGCCGGTGCGGCGTGGAATGCCTGGATCGGCAATCCACAAGCTAGGAAAACGGACGCTGGATCGGCACCCAGACCCTGCGCTCGGGTGCGGGCGCGGTGTCACCGGGCAGATCAAGGGGGTCACTGCCGAGCTGCCAGCGGCCGTAGTGCTCAGGACACAAGCCTCTGCCGATGCTCGGCCGGGCGCATTCCGCGCGCCGGCACCGTGACGTTGTTGGTGTTGTTGGTGTTGTTGCTGCTGGTGGTAGTGGCATAGCCGTCCCTCCTCGTGCGGTTCGATGGGTCGGTGCCCGCGGGCTCGCGCCTGCGGTGGCGCGGCAGGGGGATCGGATCCTGCCGCGAGGAAGCCGGGTCGCTGTGGATTCCGGTACGCGCGGATTTCCTGCGGTACATCGCGAGATCGGCGGCGGTGAGCAGCTCGTCGATACGTTCGATCGGCATGACTGCGAAGCCGACGCTCGCGGTGATCGTGATCGGTGGTTGGTCGATGACGCGTGGCATGCCGATGGACATGCGCAGTGCGCCGGCCAGCCAGTCGGCGTATCGAGTGGCCGTGGTCGCGTCCGGATAGCGGTCCAGCAGGACGACGAACTCGTCGCCGCCGAGTCGGGCGGCACCGAACATGCGGGCGTGCACGGCGGTGATGCGGCGGGCGACCTCGGCCAGCACCTCGTCGCCGACGTGGTGTCCGTGGTGGTCGTTGATCGGTTTCAACCCGTCGAGGTCGAGCGCGATCGCGGCGACGTGGTGGTCGGCGGCGTCCGGGGTGGCGAGTTCGTCGATGAGGCGGCGCAGGCCTGCCCGGTTGGCCAGGCCGGTCAACGGGTCGGTGTGTGCCGTCCGGTCGGCTTCTGCCAGCCGGCGCCGGAGGTCCCTGCCCCGTTGACGCGCGGCGGCCAGGACCACCGCGAGCGCGACGGCCAGCGCGAGGGCCACGACCGTGCCGAGCGTGGTCATGACGTGCCGCTCGTCGCAGCCGGACCCGGCTGGCTGTTCGTTCTGCGTCCCGTCATCCCCGCTCCCGTCACGCCCCGTGCGGGCGGCCCGGCCCGCTACCTAACGTCTGTTACTGTCTCGAACATCACTTACAGACGCAAGAACGTTTGCAAAATACATCCGCAAGAACCAATCCGGCCCCGAGTCCTGATCGGGTGCGTGTGGCAGAGGAGAGTGGGATGCACAAAGCCGCGACAGCCGATGGCGCGACGGGCTGGCGCAAGAGCCGGCACAGCAACCCCAGTGGGAACTGTGTCGAACTGGCCGAGCTGGCAGGCGGTCGGATCGCGGTACGTAACTCCCGCGATCCGAACGGCGTGATGCTGGTCTACACGCGCGCCGATTTCGCCAACTTCGTTGCGGCGGCCAAGGATGGCGGCTTCGACGACCTGCTGAGCTGAACCGAGAAAAGCTTTGCGCAGGTGGGTGCGCTCAAGCTGTGGGCTATGGCACACTAGTTCGACCCGAACGTCGGAGACCCCTTCATGATGATCGCGCAGCCGCACCATGACCCGCAGGAGAGCCCGCAGCCGCTTTCCGCGCGTGGGGCTCCGACGGTGTTGCGTATCGCGCTGGGTGGGCAGTTGCGCAAGCTCAGGCAGAGACTCGGTATCAGCCGGGAGGCTGCCGGGGAGAGCATCCGGGCGTCGCACGCCAAGATCAGCAGGCTCGAGCTCGGGCAGGTCGGTTTCAAGGAGCGCGATATTCGCGATCTGCTCACGCTTTACCGGGTCATCGATCCTGACGAGCGTGAGCGGTTCCTGGCATTGGCG
>WHSS01000176.1 GCA_009379975.1 Actinophytocola sp. | reverse complement strand
GTTCACGCTGCTGCAGGATCAGCTGCAGTCGGTGCTGCAGACCCTTTCCGAGCGCGAGGCGGGCGTCGTCCGGCTGCGCTTCGGTCTCACCGACGGCCAGCCCCGCACGCTGGACGAGATCGGCCAGGTCTACGGCGTCACTCGCGAGCGGATCCGGCAGATCGAGTCCAAGACGATGTCGAAGCTGCGGCACCCGTCGCGCTCGCAGGTGCTGCGGGACTACCTGGACTGACTGAGATCGTGGCGAGCCGAATGTGCCGTTGAGTACCGCATAGGTACCGAACGCCGCATTCGGCTCAGCCCACGGGTGCGAGAAACTTGTGCTGCGAACTTCCGGCGCACGCACACCACCCCGACTCTCACCTCACCAGTCCGGGCGCAGCGGCATTCCGGCGTCCGCGCCGTCCAGCTTCACACCGAGCGTCTGGTGCAGTTGGATGTTGTTGGTCTCGAACCCGATCTGCGAGGCGACCAGGTACAGCCGCCAGGTACGCGCTCGCGCTTCGCCGACTTCACGCGCCGCGTCCTCGAAGTTCGACTCCAGGTTCCGCGTCCACGCCGCGAGCGTGCGCGCGTAGTGCTCCCGCAGGTTTTCGTCGTGCCGCAACTCGAAGCCGTTGTCGTGCATCGTCGAGATGATGTGACCGGGGCTGAGCAGCTCGCCGTCGGGGAAGATGTAGCGATCGAAGAATCCCTTGACCCTCGCGGGCACCGTGTTGTCCGGCCGGGTGATGCAGTGGTTCAACAGCCTGCCGCCGGGACGCAGCTTGGCGTGCAGGAACGAGAAATAGCCGGGCAGTTGCGCGTTGCCGATGTGCTCGGTGAGGCCGATCGAGCTGACCGCGTCGAAACCGGTTTCCCCGACTGCCCGGTAGTCCAGATGACGCACCTCGGCCAGGTCGCCGAGCCCGGCGTGCGCGATGGCCTTCTGCGCCCCTTCGGCCTGGCTGCGGGACAATGTGACGCCGAGCGCCCGCACGCCGTACTCCTCGGCGGCGTGGATGACCATGCCGCCCCAGCCGCAGCCGACGTCGAGCAGCCGCATGCCGGGCGCGAGGCCCAGCTTGCGGGCGACGAGGTCGTGCTTGACGAACTGCGCCTGCTCCAGCGTCGCTTCGGCCTCCGGGTAGACCGCGCAGGTGTAGGCCATCGACGGCCCAAGGATCCACTCGTAGAACCGGTTGGACACGTCATAGTGGTGCGCGATGGCCGCCTGATCGCGCGCGAGCGAATGCCTGCGCCCGCGCAGCCGGGCCTCCAAAGCAGGCCGCTTGATCGGCCATCGGACCCTGGTCGCCAGCAGCCGGGCGGCCATCTTGGCGCGCACCGCGGGCGGCAGGTCGGCGGTGCGCAGCTGATGCATATGGGTCAGCGCGGCATGCAGGTCACCCACGATGTCGAGATGCCCCGTGATGTAGGCCCGGGTCATGCCGAGCTCACCCGGCGCGGACGCCAGGTAGGAAACCGCGTACGGCGAACGCACCTCCAGTCGTGTCGGTGCCCCCGCCGGGCCCGCCCGGCTACCGTCGTAGGCACGGACTTCGAACTTGTCGCTGTCGCCTACAACTCGCAAGAAGAGTTCCGCCAGCCGCATCGCCTTACCTCCCTCGCACACATTTGTCGTACCAGCCCGGCAATCGGCCACCGGGGTCGTATCGCCGCTTCAGCTTCTGCTGAACACCGCCGTTGTAGAGCCGCTCGAACTCGGCTTCGGAGTAGTAGGAGGTCGAGTAGAGCGACTTGTGGCCCGCGAGTTCTGAGACGACGCGCTCGATCTCGGCGTTGCGGCTGCTCTGCCGCTCGCCCGGGCGCAGATCGACCGCGGACCAGAAGCCGACGTTGACGTAGAGCTGATCGGGCTTCAACGGGTACAGCGGCCAGGTGCGCTCACCCCGCAGCCGCAACGGGCACAGCCAGATCGGCGTTATGCCCACCTCGGTGTGGAAGAAGTCGAGGAACTCGGCAAGGCGCTCGACGGGCACTTCGACGTCCTGGATCACCGGCTCCTGTTCGGGCAGCTTGCGCAGTGCCTGGAGCCGGTCGCTCAACCGGAAGCGTCGATCCAGCGCGACGATGCGGCGGTAGACGTCCGAGCGCAGGTACCGCTTCGGCCACAGCCTGCGCAGCACCGGATGCTGCGCGCCGAGCGCCCGCGAGCACCAGAACCAGTCGGTGTCCCAGCGCCACAGGTAGTCACGCACACTCAGCGTGTCCGAGGTGCGCTGCTGGATCGACCGGTAGTAGATCTGGTTACCGGTGTAGTCGCGGTAGCCGGTGGCGGTATCACTGAAACCGCCCAGTGTCAGGTAGCACTCGTCCGGCGTGAAGACCGTGCCGTCGATGAAGTCGACGGCACGCCCTTCATGGCTGTGGGTCTGGCAGATCCGCTCAATCGCGGTCGCGCACGCCGCCGCGTCCGCAAAGCGCAGATGCCGGAGCTCGACGGCGGGGCGCACCGGTTGCAGTTCGATCCGCAAGCGCAGCGCGTAGCCCAGCGTCCCGTACGAGTTCGGGAAGCCGTGGAACAGTTCGCTGTGCTCGTTGTCAGGGGTGGCGAGGACGACCTGCCCGTCACCGGTGAGGATCTCCATCTCCAGCACGGACTCATGCGGCAGCCCGTTGCGGAACGAGGACGACTCGATGCCAAGGCCCGCGACCGCCCCGCCCAGCGTGATGGTCTTCAACTGCGGCACCACCAGCGGCATCAGGCCATGGGGCAGCGTGGCATCGACCAGGTCCTCATAGGAGGTCATCCCGCCGACGTTCGCCGTCCGGCCGTCTTGGTCGACGGCCAGTACGCTACTGAACGCGCCGACGTCGAGGCCACGGCCGGCGGAGGGCTCACGGAACCGGAACAGATTGGATGTGCGCTTGGCCAGCCGAACCGGGCCGTCGCTACCGAGGGCGTCGTACTGATCACGCAACGCCCCTACCGCCTCGTCATACGCCGCGACCTCGCCAGAGCCCATACTGATCAGGATATTCCGACTTCACGAAATGCGCTGCGGGCGAAATGTCGTATCGATGCTGATCTGCGTAGCCCGTGCTGGGGAAATACTTGACCTCGCGCCAGCAACGTCGCTACACATGACATCGACCATCAGCACGGGACAGGTGAGACGTGAGGAATCCACGACACCGTGGGATGCCGACGGACTACGTCATGTACGAAACGGTGCTTGATCACCCCCGAAACAAACTGTGGGACCTGCTCAGCCAGCCCGAGCTGTACCCGCGGTTCTTCCAAGGGGTGAGCTCCTGTACCCGGATTCCGGCGTCCGAGCCGGATCGCACGACTGAGTACGTGGTGCGGATGAGCCCGCCGCGGCACCGTCCTTACGACATCCGGTTGCGCACCGTGATCAACCGTGCGCAGGAGAAGCTGGTGCTCGCACTGGTGCCGGAAAGCGGCCGATGGGTCTCGCTGACCCTGAGCGACGGCAGGCCAGGGCGCACCAAGATCACCTTGGTGTTCTCCAAGATGGACCTGGCGCATCCCACGGGCGGCAGCCACCGCAAGTCGGAGATCCATGCGTGGGCCAAGCAGGGGCTCCGGCGCGTCAGCGAATACCTGGCCGGGACCCCCGACACCGCCACGACCTTTCGGGGAACGTCGCCGTCGCACGGATTCACGGTGCTCAAAACGCTCATGGCTTCCGGCGTGGTCGGACCGGCCCGGCCCTATCGCGGCGTCCGGCAGCTCGCCATGCTCAGCAAATGGGGCTTCAACATGGTCGGCGGCTACGCGCAGGCGACCGTCCGCTCCCCCAACGACATCGCGCTGATCGACGATCGGTGCACGCGGACCTTCGCCGAGCTCCAGGAGCGCACCGACCGGCTGGCCACCGGGCTCGCCGACCGCGGCATCGGGCCGGACACCGTGGTCGCGGCGCTGGCCCGTAACCACAGCTCCATGGTCGAGTGCATGGTCGCATCGGGCAAGCTCGGCGCCACCCTCCTGCTGCTCAACACCGGGCTCGCGACCCGCCAGATCGAGGACATCGTGCAACGCCACGATGTGCACACGCTCTTCGCCGACGACGAGTTCACCTCGTTGATCCAGTATCTGCCGCCGGAACTGCTCCGGGTCAGCACCACACACGCCGTCGCGCCCCCGGACCAGCTCACCCTGGAAAGCGTCATCGAGGAGTCGCCGCGGAAGACGATCACCCCGCCCCCCAGACCGGGCAAACTGGTCGTCCTGACCTCCGGCACCGGTGGTTCCCCCAAAGGCGCCAAACGGCCCTCAGCGAAGGGCTGGGGTGCCATTGCGGCAATCCTCTCGCGCATCCCGTTCCACGTGTCGGAGCGCATGCTGATAGCGGCCCCGATCTTTCACAGCTGGGGACTGGCGGCGCTGCAGATCAGCACGCCGCTGCGCGGGACGGTGGTGCTGCAAGACCGCTTCGATGCCGAGGAATGCCTGCACGCCATCTCGGTGCATCGGTGCACCGCGCTGGTAGCGGTGCCGATCATGCTGCAGCGCATCCTCAACCTGCCCGAGGACGTCAGGGCCAAGTACGACACGTCGAGCCTGCGGCTGGTCGCCAGCAGCGGATCGGTGATGGCAGGCTCCCTTGTCACCGAGTTCATGGACACCTTCGGCGACGTGCTCTACAACTTCTACGGCTCGACCGAGGTGTCGCAAGCGACCGTGGCAGGCCCCGCCGAGTTGCGGGCGGCGCCAACCACCGCGGGATACCCGGCGCTGGGCACGAGCGTGTCGATCCTCGACGCCGACGGTGTACCGGTGCCGCGCGGCGCGGTCGGCAGGATCTTCGTGGGCAACGACATGCTCTTCGACGGCTACACCGACGGCCAGTCCGCCGAGGTCAAGGACGCCCTGATGGATACCGGCGACCTGGGGCACCTCGACGCCGACGGCAGGCTGTTCGTCTCGGGCAGAGACGACGAGATGATCATCTCGGGCGGCGAGAACGTGTTTCCGCGGCCGGTCGAGGAGGCGCTGGCCGCGCTGCCCCAGGTCGGCGAGGTCGCGGTCGTCGGCGTGCCCGACGACGAGTACGGGC
Organism: Actinophytocola sp.; assembly: GCA_009379975.1. Lineage (GTDB taxonomy): Bacteria > Actinomycetota > Actinomycetes > Mycobacteriales > Pseudonocardiaceae > WHSS01. The sequence continues at coordinate 5,065 of WHSS01000176.1, read as the reverse complement.
AGCGGCTCGCCGCGTTCATCGTCCCCCGGTCGGGCGCCCGGCTGGACCCCAGCATGGTGCGCTCCTACATCCACCACCGGTTGAGCCGGTTCTCGGTGCCGCGTGACGTCACCTTCCTCACCAGGCTGCCGCGCAACACCACTGGGAAGATCCTCAAGCGGCTGCTCGTCGAACGCTGCGACTGAGGTGCGGCGGTGGAGCCCAAGGTGGCCTTCGGTGCCATACACGCACCCAATGGCACCTTGGTGCCGACCGGAAGCTACGCAAATAGGACGTTGAGATGGATTCTGGCGGGGTCACGGCGGCTCTTCCGGCGCCTGGGTGACTCGCTTGTCGCCGTCGCGGGATCGCATGGCCACCCCCACCACCACGGCGAGGATGCCCAGCCCTTCCATCAGGGACGGGATCTGCGCCAGCATCACTAAGCCGATGACCGTCGCGGTGACCGGCAACAACGCCAGCAACAGCGCGAACGCGGCGCGGCCGACCTTGCGCAGCACGATCTGGTCCAGGGTGTAGGGCACCACTGTGGACAGCACACCGACACCGACGCCGAGCATCAGCAGGTCCGGTTGGACCCACACCGCACCGGTACCCAGCGCGAGCGGTGAGAGCACCACGGTGGCCACCGTGAAGCCGACGGCGAGGCTGTCGAAGCCGGACACCCCCGTGTCGGCGAGCGCGACCCGCTTGCCGAGCACGATGTAGCCCGCCCACGCGGCGGCGGCGGCCAGCGCGAACGCCACGCCCGCCGGGCTGCCCGACAGCTGCACATCGGCGATCAGCAGCACCCCGAGCGCGACCATCAGCAGCGCGATGATGTCCCGGCGGCCGCGCGAACCGATCGCCGCGACCGCGACCGGCCCGACAAACTCCAGCGCCACCGCCGTACCGAGCGGCAAGCGCGCGATCGCCTCGTAGAACAGCACGTTCATGCCGGCGGTCACCACGCCGAACGTGCCGGCAAGCAGCAGTGCCTTACCCCGCCAGGCCGCCCGACCCGGGCGCCGCCAGGCGAGCAGCACCAGCGCCGCGCCGAGGCACCGCAGCCAGGCCACGCCCGCCGGCGTCGCGTCGGCGAACAGCCACACCGCCATGGCAGCGCCGACGTACATGGAAATTCCGCTGAGAACGAACAAGGCAGGCGCGGGCACGCTCGCCAGCCGCCGTCCAACCCCTACCGCAGTCACGCCCACCATGGTGCCTGAAGTGGGGAAACACGCCTTTGATCGCGACCGTCAGCTGTGCGTGATGTCACGCTGCGGCATACGGAGTAATTCTGCGTGACCTACATCCCGACTCGGCCGGGAACACTTGCGTACCCGGAAACGTCTGTAAAAGTAGTAGCAACGCACCTTGCGTTGAAACGATGGCATCGGGCTGACGATGCTGGGACGGAGGGAGACTCCAATGAGTGCAACGCTCACCCGCCCCGAATTGACCGCCGCGGACCGCTGTGACCGTTGTGGCGCAGCGGCGAAGGTACGCGCCATCCTCCCCAAGGGTGGCGAACTGCTTTTCTGTGGGCACCACGCTCGCCAGCACGAAACCAGGCTCAAGGAACTCGAAGCCGAGATCCAAGGGGACTGATCCAAGGGACACCACGGGAACCCGAAGCGGCCGCCGGCACGGCACCGAAGCCACGGACCGTGCCGGTGGCGGCATCGCCCACCGCGTTCACCAGGAACGCAGGGTAGCGATCCGTTCTTCGAGCTGCTCCACGGTCGCCATCGCAGTCGGCGGCCCGCCGCACGCCTTGCGGAGCTCGTTGTGGATCGAGCCGTGCGGCCTGCTTGTGCGATGGTGATACATCCCGACCAGGGCGTTGAGCTCCTTGCGCAGCGCCGCACGACGCTCGAGCGTGCTCGCCGGTGCCGCTGTTCGCTGCTTGTCCGCTGACTCCGTCGGCGGCTTGCGACGCTTCTCGTCGGCCAGTTGGTCTTCCTGGCGCTTGCGAAGCAGCGCGCGCATCTGGTCGGGCTCGAGCAACCCGGGCAGCCCCAGGTACTCCTGCTCCTCGTCGCTGCCGGAGAACACCGCGGTGCCGAACGAGTTCCCGTCGTAGATGACCTGGTCGAGCTCGGCAGACGCATGCAGCGACGTGAACGCCTTCTCCTCCTCGCCCGACTCGTCCTGCGTCTGGTTGGCCGCGGCCAGTAGTTCGTCGTCCCAGCCGTCCTTCTCGCGGTGCGGCTCGCCCAGCACGTGGTCCCGCTCCGCCTCGAGCTCGCTGGCCAGCTCGAGCAGCACCGGCACGCTCGGCAGGAACACGCTCGCCGTCTCGCCCTGCCGCCGCGCCCGCACGAACCGGCCGATCGCCTGCGCGAAGTACAACGGCGTCGACGCGCTCGTGGCATACACCCCGACAGCGAGCCGGGGCACGTCCACGCCTTCCGAAACCATGCGTACCGCGACCATCCAGCTGTCGGAGGACTCCGAGAACTCGCCGATGCGCGTGGTCGCCTTCGGGTCGTCCGACAGCACCACCACCGGCTCCCTGTCCGTCATCCGGTGCAGGATCTTGGCGTAAGCGCGGGCCGACTCCTGATCACTCGCGATCACCAGTCCGCCCGCGTCGGCCATCCCACCCGCCTGCAGCTGCCTCAGACGCACGTCGGCGGCATGCAGGACGGCGGGCATCCACTCACCGCCGGGGTCGAGCGCCGTCCGCCACGCCCTTGCGGTCTGCTCCGCCGTCAGCGGCTCGCCCAGCCGCGCGGTGAACTCCTCGCCCGCACTGGTCCGCCAGTGCGCCTCACCGGAGTAGGCCAGAAACACCACCGGGCGAACCACGCCGTCGGCCAGCGCGTCGGCGTAGCCGTAGGAGTGATCGGCGCGGCTGCGCAGCGAGCCGTCGCCGTCCGGCTCGTAGGTGACGAACGGAATCGGCGAGTCGTCGCTGCGGAAGGGCGTGCCGGTCAGCGCGAGCCGGCGCACCGCGGGGGTGAAGGCCTCGCGCACCGCGTCACCCCAGGACTTCGCGTCGCCGCCATGGTGAATCTCGTCGAGGATCACCAGCGTCTTGCGGTTCTCGGTGCGCACCCGGTGCAGCGTCGGATGCGCCGCGACCTGGGCGTAGGTCAGGGCGACACCGCGGAAATCCGGCGAGACGGCGCCATCGGAGTTGCGAAAGCTCGAATCGATCGCGATACCGGCGGCCGCCGCGGCGGCCGCCCACTGGTGCTTGAGGTGTTCGGTCGGGGCGACGATGGTGATCTGCTCGACCGTACGGTCGGAGAGCAGTTCGGCGGCGATCCGAAGGCCGAACACGGTCTTGCCCGCGCCAGGGGTGGCCACGGCCAGAAAATCCTTCGGGGCACGCGTCAGGTACTTCGTCACTGCCCGCCGCTGCCACGTGCGCAACGGTTTCGCCGTGGCATCCTGTTCAGGCTCTGGCGCCACAAACGTCTCCGGCAAGCCAGCTCCTCTCGCGGTGTCCCTCGCCGCGCGCCCGCGGACGGCACGGCGTTCATCACACTGATCGCACACAAATGCCCTCACGGGCGAAGTCGTGCTCACGACGACGTGAACACGCGGTGAGGGCGCCCGTGGAGCCTACCTCGCGGACCCGGGAGAGCATGGAGGTGGACACGCCGGTACCCACGACGAGCCAAACTCCGGGGAATGGACCATCCTGGACACTGCGATGAGTCAACACGGGGAAGAACCCACAACTGCCAATCAGGGGCAACCGCGCCGCAGATCCGCCCCGTGGCGCCTATTCACCCGCACGCTGAGCAAGGCGTGGGACGGCAACATCTTCTCCGAATCCGCCGAGGCGGCGTTCTGGCAGGCATTGTCGCTTGCCCCGCTGATGCTCGGCCTGCTCGGCCTGCTCGGCTATGTCGGCGACTGGTTCGGCCGCAGCGTGGTTCAGCAGGCCAGTGGCCAGATCGTCAAGTTCAGTGAAACGATCTTCAGCGGCGAGGTGGTCGAGAACATCGTCGGGCCCACCGTGGAGGGCATGCTCAACGACGGCAAGGGCGCGATCGTCTCCGTCGGGTTCCTCATCGCCCTGTGGGCGGGATCATCGGCGATGTCTTCATTCGTCGATGCCATCACCGTCGCCCACGCTCAGTACGGCGTGCGCAACGAGGTGTGGCAGCGGATCTTCGCGCTGCTGCTCTACATGGCCAGCCTGCTGCTGCTCATCATCGGGCTGCCGCTGATCGCCATCGGCCCGGACCTGCTCCCGCGTTTCTTCCCCGAGCCTTGGCGCGACGTCATCGCGACCTGGGTGAGTTGGCTGTATTACCCGGTGCTCGGTGTGCTGCTGGTCCTCGCGCTCGCAACGCTGTACAAGCTGGCGCTGCCCCGCAAGCTGCCGTGGCACCGCGGCGTGCCCGGCGCGATCCTCGCTATGGCGATCTTCCTGTTGACCAGTGCCAGCCTGCGCTTCTACCTGAGTGGGCTGTCGGCGACGGGCTACACATACGGCGCACTCGCCACACCGGTCGCGTTCCTGCTGTTCCTGTTCTTCATCGGGCTGGCGATCGTCGGCGGCGCGTACTTCAACAGCGCGATCGAGGAGCTCTGGCCAGCGAAACCCACCCGGCGGCAGCGTCGCAAGTGGCGCAGGCTCGAGCTCGAACGAGTAAACATGGAGCTGCACACCGAGGACGACAAGGGGCGACGTGGTCGTCCTGCCAGTACCCCGCGCAAGCCGCGCAGGCCAGCAAAACAGCCTGCCGCTGAGGAAGCCTCGGAGGACGATCGCACCGCCGAGGAACCCGCGCAGGAGGCCGGGACGTCCGGCCCCGCGCCGTCGGACACCGAGCCGCCCGCGTCCCGCGACGGGCAGGATGGCGGCCGGGCTCAGTCGTTGTCGCCGCCGGGCGTCAAGCCCTCGTAGATCCGCTTGCAGTCCGGGCACACCGGTGAGCCGGGCTTGGCCGACTTCGTCACCGGGAACACTTCACCGCATAACGCGACTACGTGCGTACCCATGACCGCGCTCTCCGCGATCTTGTTCTTGCGCACGTAGTGAAACATCTTGGGCGCGTCGTCGTCGGTGACCTCGGTGCCCTCGGGGCGGGTCTCGACATCAGGCAGAACTTGAGTATCC